>JAFPWQ010000083.1 GCA_017394925.1 Synergistaceae bacterium | reverse complement strand
TCAGAACAATATGATTTAGGCCGTCAGCAATCAACGGAACTTCCCTTAATGACCGAAAGAATTATGCGCAGAAATAATTTATCGTTCAGTGATACAGATTACGTTGCATTAACCAATGGGCCGGGTTTTTTTACGGGCATTCGTGTTGGAGCTGCTTATGCGTCCGGGCTTGCTTATGCGTCAGGGGCAAAGATAATACCAGTCTCATCGCTTGAGGTGTTAGCGCGTTCATTCAATATGACGGGAAAAGTTCTTGTGCTTGTGTATGCCGGACATGGATTCGTTTATGCATTCTGTGATAAATTCCTTGAGGCAGGCGAATATTCGCACGAAGATATACTCTCATGGCTGAATGATAATCATGACGCTCAAATAATCTCTGATAACCCCGAACGCATATCACTTCCGCAAATCGCAATGCATAAAGTGAAACCCGAAATGTTATCGCTGTGTGAAATTGCCCGTGAAAGAATCAATCTTGCAGTCAGTCCCATGAACCTGAAAATTTCATATTACCGTGCTCCTCAGGGAGTAAATTAAAACTGGAGGTGTTTATCATGAATAATATCAGCATTGGCTTAATCGTTGATGCAATTATAGGAATCGTTTTTATATTTTTTCTCTGGAGGGGATTAGTCAGAGGCTTCTCAGGAGAAATAATTGGTCTTGTGGGTCTGTTTGCCGGAGTATTCTGCGCATGGAAATTCTTAGACCCTGCTACAGATCTGGCTATGCGTTATCTCGGTAACACATCGATAGACAGAACAGCAGTATCGCTTGTGTGTGCAGTAGCAATATTCTTCACCGTAGAGATTATATTCGCAATAATCGGCTGGGTACTCTCAATGCTTGTACAGGTTACGCAGTTATCAGTTACGGATCACTTTTTCGGAATGTTTATCGGACTCCTGAAGACATGCTTTGTGATTCTGTTCGTTTATGCCATTGCTGAGACATTCTCGCCTGTGTTGCCGTCAGACTGGATGAAAGAAAGTTACACGATGAAGGCAGCTTCTCATGTATGGCCGTTTGTGCGTGATTTTCTGCAGTCTCATAACATCTTAGACTTCACGAAACTGACGGGCGGAATGTAATGCGGATAAGTGAAAGTGTATCAGAAGTATTAGAACTCGGAAAGAATTTGCTCCCCTACCGTGAAAAATTACGCGGCGGATTAGGGGAGTTAATTTTAGATTCGCTCAGACCTGCAGAAGATTTTGATTCGCTGAGTAAACGCGAGGGATTATTGCGTGAATGGCTTGATTTAACTGACAGAAACGGGGAGTTCTCATTCAATGCAAATCTTGAGGCAGTCTCTCCGATGTTCACTCAGGCACGGCGAAGCGGAATTTTATCCGGCGAAGAATTACTGCGTGTACGAAGTGTACTGCAGTGTGCGAGGCATATACGCGAAGGACTTACGAGTATCACTGCGAACTATCCTAACATTGAGGCCATGAGAAAAAGCATCGGAGATTTCACGCCTGAGATTGACGCTCTGAATGTGATTGAGGACTCCGGCAGATTATCCGATAATGCATCGCCTAAACTCTTTAACTTGCGAACTGAAATTGAATCACTCAAGAAGACCGGCAGAAGAATCTCGCAGAAATTATTCGAGGACTCAGACATCACTAATATGCTTCAGGAGAGATCTTTATCGTGGCGTGAAGGAAGATTCTTATTGCTCGTAAGGCAGGAATATATTAATCGTTTTCCAGGTCTTGCGGTTGAACGTTCAAGTTCTGGGAATTCCGTTTACATGGAACCTAAAGCATTATCGCACATCAATAACAATCTTATCATCAAAACGAAAGACGAAAGAGACGAAGAACGCGTTATCCTTTTAGCACTGACTAGAAATATATTATCCCGTGAGAATGCAATCACAAACGCAGAAAAAATTATCGGCACTCTTGATTTGATGTGTGCATGTGATGATTTGATTCGCTCAAAGAAATGCGTCATGCCCGAACTGACACGCAAAAAATTTTTCAGGCTTGTTGGAGCGCGTCATCCGATGCTGAAAGACAAAGCAGTTCCGATTGATATATCATGCGGCGAAAAATTTTCTGAACTCATAATCACAGGCTCGAATACCGGCGGCAAGACCGTAACCCTCAAGACTGCGGGCGTATTAATATCTCTTGCGTGGCTTGGACTTCCCATTCCTGCAAGGGACGGAAGCGTAATCGGGACATTCGATGAAATTTACGCGGACATAGGCGATGAGCAGTCAATCGAACAAAATCTCTCAACTTTCAGCTCACATCTCAAAAAAATAATTCACATCCTGAAACATTCAACGGAGTCATCACTCGTACTTCTTGATGAGTTAGGAGCAGGAACAGATCCGCATGAAGGAGCAGCACTCGGTGTAGCGATTCTTGAGACGCTCAAGCAGAACGGGACAATCACGCTTGCAACTACACATCATAATCCCATAAAGCAATATGCACTCACGACAGATGGAGTAGAGACTGCGAGCATGGAATTTGACATCGAGAAGTTACAGCCAACGTACCGGCTCTTAATGGGCATACCTGGACGAAGCAGTGCATTGCTGATTGCGAAAAGATACGGAATGCCTGAGAGTGTGATAAAACTTGCGCATGGTAATCTTGACTCCCGTGAACTGACAGCTGAAGACATCATGAGCGAACTTAACGAACGTAAAGCCGCACTTGATTCTGCAGAACGTGATTTCAAAAAGACAGTTGAAGAAGCAGAAGCATTGAGAGACACATACAAGGCAAGAGTAGCAGAGATTGATTTTCAGCGGGATAAAATCATGCAGGCCGCAGACCGTAAAGCCGAGAAATTTATCGCTAAGGCCGAAGAGACATCGAAAGAAATAATACGCGAACTTGAAGAGACAGCAAAAGTATCAGCAAGAAAAGGTTATGACGTGAGACGAAGAGAATTAAACAAATTACGAGGCATCATTGAAGGCAGACACAAAAAGAGAACCGAACGCGAAATCGAAAACAGTCCGAAGCCATTTGAACCTGCACCGGGAGTTACTGCAATGGTAGCAGGAAGCGGCATAGTAGGACTCATCAACGAGATTAAGAACGGACGCGCATACATGACAGCAGGACCATTGAATATTGATGTTCCTGTTTCGCAGTTAATCGCGACGGACAAGAAAGCAAAAGTTGCAATGCCTCCATCAGACACGAGTCATTTAACGAAGGTTGACAGTGTACCGCCGTCAATCATGGTACGGGGAATGCTTGTTGCTGAGGCCATGCCGTTAGTCGAGAGCTATCTTGACCGGGCATATCGTGCCAATCATCATATTGTTACGGTGATTCACGGACGCGGTGAAGGAATTTTGCGCAGGGAAGTTCATGCGTTATGTTCGAGACTTCATTACGTGAAAAGTTTTCGGCTTGGCGGTGAGGGGGAAGGGGGATTTGGAGTTACGATCGTTGAGTTCAAGTAGACAGGCATAAATGAAGAAATGAAGAGAGCCTCCTTTTGACGGGAGACTCTTTTTTGTATTCGCGTTCAGTATTTGCAGTTGTTGTTGATGACTGACTGATATTTTCTTATCTTACCTGATACCAGACACCTGTCGTTGTAAGAGCTCCATCTGTTACTGTAGCTACATATTTACCGGTATCTGTTCCTGCTGTTTTATCATTGCCGCTTACAAAACCTTCCTGCAGGGCTTTATTCGCCAGAATCTGGGCGATTTTTACACTGGTTGCTGGCAAAGTATAAGTAAGCCACCATTTGCCATCGTTAAACGTAATATTAAACTTACTATCCGCAGGACTAGTAGCAGCTGCCTCTATATTCGTTGTACTCTTCAAATAACCCTTTAACGCCTCCAGTAGCTTTGCTTCAGTAACAACATCTACATCATTATCATCATCTTTCTCAGCCAAGTTACATGCATATGTATTGTCCGAATAGTACATATTCATTGCGGCACTAATTATCTGGAAGTTTTCAACGATCTTACTTGCCTGTGCGATGTTTGATGCCTCTCTTCCTGAAATCGTGAACATGGTACTAAGAATCCCTATTACTGTCAGAACTACCAGTAACTCCACGAGCGTAAAACCTTTGCGCATAATTTTCTTCATTCTTTCTTTCCTCCTTGACCCTTCTGTTAAATGTTGCTGTCCTAAAACTTTTTTCTCTCACTGCAAATATTCAACGCCCACACACATAATTTTTGGCACACAAGACAACCGCCGTATTCCTCATGCCATAAGCAACATATGAAATAAGACCTGATACTCCGAAAAAATTTAAAGATTAAATTGTGTGAAAATCTGTATGTTTGATAGTGCTGATTTTATCACGCGATTTTTTTTTTTTTTCAGTATATTTACGTAAATTATTGTTCACTAATCAAGAAAAAGTTTACATTTGCATTTATATTTTCATTTTTTGACACACGAAAACTTAGCATGTAAAATATCACGCGTTCAAAAATTAATTTCATGAAAGGAGATTCAGAATATGCACAGAGCATTTGCATCAACACTCGCACTATTATTATGCATTTCGGATCTCCGGAGTGCAGATAAATTTTAGTGCACAGTCATAGAAATTCAGAAAATGATTCGGGGATCTGAGACAACAAAAAAAGTTTCAGGTCCTCGATTTTTATTCACAGGAGGAAAATTAATGAAGCAGGTTAAAATTTTCGACACAACTTTAAGAGACGGCGAGCAATCACCCGGATGCAGTATGAACTTGAGCGAGAAAATCGTAATGGCCCGTCAGCTTGAGAAACTCGGAGTTGATATTATCGAGGCAGGATTCGCAATTGCATCACCGATGGACTTCAAAAGCATTCAGGCAATCGCAGGTGCAGCACCAAATTGCACGATCGCAAGTTTAGCCCGTGCCAACAAGAAAGACATAGACACGGCATGGGAGGCAGTGAAGGACGCAAAGAAGCCCCGCATACATGTATTCATAGCGACAAGTGATGTTCACATGCAGTATAAATTACGAATGACGCGCGAACAGGTATTGCAGACCATAAGCGAAATGGTAGCGTACGCAAAATCGAAATGCGAAGACATAGAATTTTCAGCAGAAGACGCATCACGTTCAGACAGGGAATTTCTCGCTCAGGCATTCTCAAACGCAATTGCCGCAGGTGCAAGCACGATTAATGTCCCTGATACTGTCGGATATTCAACGCCTCAGGAAATGGGAGATTTAATCGCGTATCTCCGTGAACATGTTGAAGGCATAGACAGCGTAGACATATCCACGCACTGCCATAATAATTTGGGAATGGGAGTAGCGAATTCACTTGCATGTGTGAAGGCCGGAGCTACT
>JAFPWQ010000082.1 GCA_017394925.1 Synergistaceae bacterium | reverse complement strand
TGTTCTTTGTCTTTGTTCTTTGTCTTTGTTCTTTGTCTTTGTTCTTTGTCTTTGTTCTTTGTCTTTGTTCTTTGTCTTTGTTCTTTGTCTTTGTTCTTTGTCTTTATATAAGTATTTAATATGCTGTCAGGAAACATATAAATCACTCCGAAGATATTGATTTTGAAATTATAACATGAAGCCTGATAATTTAGTTTCGGAAAGCAGTTAGAGACAATTTTTGTGAGAGCTTTCATCGCGTTCATATCCTGCCTGCAATAAAAGCTCCTGTATTCAAATACTTCTTACTTCAATACACGTTTCAAAAAGTCTGTGATTATCTTCACTACCTGAGGCTGATGAAAATACGCAGCGTCATGTTCGCCGCCGTTGATGATATAAAAACTCGAATCGATTCCTTTTTCGGTCAGTGCGTCATGAAGAATCTTTGACTGACTCAGTGATACAGTTTTATCTGAATCACCGTGAAATATTAAGAACGGCGGAGTGTCTTTGCTGATGTAATTCAGGGGATTCGCATCTTCTGCCCTCTCATGATTATCACGAATTGATCCGCCCTTCCTGTCCTTGTAGCCTGATACACCGTTCACGAAAATAGACAGGAAACTTGAAGGCGAATAATACAGTTCTTTCTTTTCATCAGAATAATCATCAGCTGTTCTCGTTAAATCCGTAGGGCCGAAGCAATCAATAACTGCCTGAACGTTACTGCCGTGATTCAGATTATCACCGAATGTAAATTTATCCGTGTTTCCTGTTACGCCTAACATCACTGCAAGATACCCTCCTGCTGATGCTCCCATGACCGCAATTTTATTCGCATCAATATGCAGTTCGTCAGCATGAGCGCGCAAATAACGCACAGCCGCTTTGACATCGCCGATAATTTCAGTGTAATCTGCCGCACCTATAACTCTATACTCAATGCCTGCCGCAATGAAATTATTCTCGGCTAACTTCATGCACATCTGACTCCATGCACTTTTCGGAGCAGTTATCCAGCAACCTCCGGGGATTAATATCACGGCAGGATGTTTTGCATTCTCAGAAGCAGACGGCGAATATATATCCATCTTTAAATCTGCCTGAGGCCATGTGTCATATCTCGCGAAGAGTATATCTTTACGAATCAAAACTTTATCATTGCTCATGGGAACATCAGATACGGAAATCTTAACGTCAATATGTTCTTCAACACCGGCCATGCATGGAGATACACTCAGAGCCAGAATACAGACAGCAATGACTGACACAACAATTTTTCTTATTCTCATTTCACGGCCTCAAATCCCTGTGCAAGATCCGCAATAATATCGTCAATATGTTCCGTTCCGATTGAAAGCCTTATCGTTGTAGGTCTTATTCCGCATGATAATAATTCTTCTTCGTTCAGCTGCGAGTGTGTCGTTGATGCAGGATGAATGACGAGTGATTTCACATCGGCAACGTTCGCAAGTAGTGAGAATAATTTCAGGCTCTCGGTGAATTTCTTCGCGGTCTCTGCATTGCCCTTGATGTCAAACGTGAAGATTGAGCCGCCTCCGTTCGGGAAATATTTATCATAAAGCTCTTTCTGTCTGCCTGTCTCAAGTGAAGGATGATTCACGCGTTCGACCTTCTTATGTCCATTGAGGAAACTCACAACCTGAAGTGCATTCTCTACATGACGTTCAACCCGAAGCGATAACGTTTCAGTTCCCTGTAAGAGCATGAACGAATTGAACGGTGATAAGCAAGCTCCCAAATCACGCATTAATGTAGTACGTAACTTGATGATGTATGCGAGATTACCTGCTGCCTTCGTGAAGATTACGCCGTGATATGACGGATTCGGCTTTGAGAGTCCCGGAAATTTATCGTTCTGCGCCCAGTCAAAATGTCCTCCGTCAACTATAACGCCTCCCATGACTGAACCATGACCACCGATGAATTTCGTCGCCGAATGCACAACTATATCTGCTCCGTACTCAATGGGTCTCACGAGATACGGCGTTGCGAACGTATTATCGATCACGAACGGGATTCCGTGTTTATGTGCGATGTTTGCTATGGCTTCAATGTCAATCACGTCTGAGTTCGGATTGCCGAGTGTCTCCGCGTATAATAATTTCGTGTTGGGCTTAATTGCCTTCTCAAAATTGTTTGGATCTGAAGGGTCAACGAACGTTGCTGTGATCCCCTGCTCGGGAAGAGTATTTGCGAATAAGTTAAACGTTCCGCCGTAAAGATTCGTCGATGACACTACATGATCTCCGGCCTTTGCGATGTTCTGCACAGCATAGACGATTGCCGCAGACCCTGATGCCGCAGATAATGCGCCTGCACCTGATTCAAGTGCCGCGATTCTCTTCTCGAAGACATCATTTGTCGGGTTCATTAAGCGCGTGTATATATTGCCCGGCTCTGTGAGTGCGAATCTTCCTGCTGCCGTTGCCGAGTCTTTGAAGACGTATGAAGTTGTCGCATATATGGGAACTGCTCTTGCGTCTGTTGCCGGGTCCGGCGATTCCTGTCCTGCATGAAGCTGTATCGTCTCGAACTTATACTTGCTCATTGAATCATTTCCTTTCAGCTTAATTCAATATGACGGGTAAAATCCTGAAGTCTGAAAAATTTTACATTCATGAATTCTTATGTCAAGCAACAAAAAAGACACCCTGAGAGTTTCAGAGTGCCTTGTGATTCTCTTTTATGATTGTTATGATGAATTAGCTTCCTGCTCTCCTGCACCTGAATGATACAGTTACTTCTGACGTGATTAACTCTCCGCCTGCAGATGTAATTGCATTATCCTCATCAATGAACACAAGATTTATCTCGTTATCGCTCCAGTCAAATATCGAGATGAATAAGCCCGAAGGATTTTCTTCATGATTGCTGTGAAGTCCCTGATACTCACTTGAAGTTTTAAATGTACATGCTCCGCTGAGGTCATATGTATTCCTGCTGCATGTATAGCCTTCTGTATTGGTCTTCACGAACGGGATCACTGCGTCTCCGTAAAAGCTCACATCGTACTCTCCTTCATTCTCTGATTCAGAAATCGAAAGTGAAAAACCAGATGATGCATAATTGAGAGCAAATTCTGTTATGTCTGAACCTGCTTTGAAGACATCAATCTCTCCGTCTTCCGGTATCCATGTCCCTGAAAATTTCGTCCAGTCGACATATTCAACCGGCTCACTCGGAGAAGGCGTTGATGATTCATCTGCCTGTTTGGTTACATCGCATGTGAAATCAAAATCTGTCCTGTCCGAAGGGTCATCCTCATTAATGAGACTTCCGACATTGCGAAGTCTTCCGGCATTCTCTGACTGAAGCGTTATCGTTACGTTGTCTTCTCCGTCTGAATATTCGCGTGAGAATGTCCATGAATTTTGACCCGAATTAGTCATCGTGAATGTGCTGAATCCTCCGCCCCAGTCCCGGTTAGAATTAACACCGTACTGCTCATCCGTTACATGTTCTTTCAGTGAGAGTTCTGCCGTTCCTGTCTTCGATGCCTCAGAGTAATTTATGTTCCTGATCGAATACTCAAGGTTCTCAACTTTTACTGGAACTCTCTGACCCGGAAGATATTTGTTGTTCTGACCGCTTCCGCTTCCGTTTGAGCCTGTCCATGTCCCTGCAAGTGCCTCATAGCTTATCGTGTTATTGCCCGTGTAACTTTCTCCGTTTCCGTTTCCATTTCCTGAACTGGAACTGCTTCCTCCTCCGCAGCCTCCTGAGATCACCGCGAAGAAAATCAATCCCATTAACAACCAGCATGACCATACGCGTCTTGAATGCATTATAATAACCTCCTGTACATTTTCGTTTAAACGTGGGAATAAAATACGTATATTTTATAATACCCCCCCCCCCGATGAAAATGTCAAGAGCCATTATTTTTTTGTTTTTGGGAATGCGATTATTTTATCATAATTTTCCGGAAGATATTTATATATCAGAATATACAATGCACTGCTTAAACGATTCAGAATATGGCATATCTTCAAAGTATCATTTTCATGAAAAACACGGCACGCAGTAATTTCAGCTTCACGCACAAGAGTACGCAGTAAATTAATCTCTGCGGCTTCGTGTTTCATATCCCTGTGAGGCAGTATATGTCCAAGTACGTAAAATTTTTCCGGCCTGTGTGAACGATAATGTATATCATCTTCATCATAGCCCCATAACTCTAACTGACCTGAAAAAGTCTTTTCTTCTGCCTCGCACCTCTGGAGTTGCCTTATCACTTTACGAAGCTGCTCCAAATCCGAAATATATATCTGATTTTCTGAATATGCCTGAAATAAAATTATCTGCGCGTTAAGACTGTCAAGCCTCCCGCGTAATTCTATTCTTGGGTGCGATTTCGGGACATCTTCATGGGCATTAAGACTCGTATACTGCATTTATGCTCCAAGCGTGGCAACCATTACGGCCTTTATCGTGTGCATTCGGTTTTCTGCCTCGTCAAAAACTTTTGAGCGTTCAGATTCAAACACTTCTTCAGTAACTTCACTGCCCTTAACCGCAGGAAGGCAATGCAAAAATATCGTGTTCTCTTTGCCCGTTGCATTCATGATTTCAGAATTGACCTGCCATGATGATAATAATCTATAACGTTCTTCTTTGAGTGCCTCTTCTCCCATTGAGACCCATACGTCCGTGTAAATTGCATCTGCACCCTTCACTGCTTCTTTCGGGTCATTGATGATGCTTATACTTGAATGTGCAGCAATGGCTCTGCATTTTTCGAGTAAATTTTTGTCCGGCTCAAGCTCTTTGGGTGAGCTGACTACATAATTGATTCCCATTTTTGCACAGCCGATCATGAGAGCGTTCGACATATTATTTCTTCCGTCTCCGAGATATGCGAGAGTCAATCCCTTAAGCCTTCCGAAATTTTCTTTGAGCGTGAGAAAGTCTGCAAGTACCTGCGTAGGATGATCCGTGTCAGTCAATCCGTTCCAGACGGGTACACCTGAATATTTTGCGAGTGCTTCTACTGTTTCCTGTTTGAATCCGCGAAATTCAATCCCATC
>JAFPWQ010000009.1 GCA_017394925.1 Synergistaceae bacterium | reverse complement strand
CGAACTCGGAAGGCTAATCGCAGAGAAACTGAATTACGCATATTATGACCGCGAAATCATTTCTGAGATTGCAAAGCGAACATCATTATCTGAGAAATACGTTCAGCATATCGCAGAGCATAAACCCGTTATACCTTTTCCGATTCACACAGGCAGAACATTCTGGGCAGTGATACCTGATTACGGTCAGGAAGTCCAGAAAGAACAGCATGATATTATCCGTGAGATGGCAGCAAAGAGTGATTGTGTCATCGTCGGAAGAGGAGCAGATTATATTCTGAGAGAATCAAAACCGTTAAGGCTCTTTGTGTATTCGGATATTGAATGCAAAATTAAACGTTGTCAGAAAAACAGCTCAAGCGATTATGAGAACGGCGAATCAATGAGTGAGAAAGAATTGCGCAGGCGAATCGAACAGATTAACAGGGGAAGAGCAGATTACTATGAATTCTACACCGGGCAGAAATGGGGAGATAAAGCAAATTATGATCTGTGCATAAACACGTCAAATATAAACGACATGAACATAATTGCGGAGGCGGTTGCAAAAATAGCATAAAGATACGTTCAAGAAATTTTCAGCGCATGATAAAATTCTAAAGATAAACACGTTCCAGGAATCATAAATTTCAAAATTCAATGAGGAGATGAATATCTATGAGCAATTATCTTGATGTTCTCGAAAAGGTCGAGGAAACCGGAGCACGCGCATGGCTCGTTGGGGACACAGTGAGAATGCTTGAGATGGGAGTTCAGCCTGAAACGATTACGCTTGCAGTTGATGCACAGGACATGTATCAGATAGCTCTCTCACTGGGAACGGGTACAGTAGATGCACGAGGACCATATCCTGCGTTACGGGGGGATCTTCTCGGTGTACCGTTCAGGGCATTCGGTCTCAGAGGCTCGACCATAGAGGATGATTTAGCGCAACGTGATCTCAGCATTGAGGCCATAGCTGTACGTTCGGACGGTGGAATAGTAGACCCGTTCGGAGGACGCTTTGACATACGCAACAGAGTAATACGAATCACAGGAGATGATGTTGATTTAATTGACGCTGACCCTTTGAGAATTCTGCGTATGCTGAGATTTGCAGCCGAGCTTGAGATGGACATATTCTGGAAGAGTGAGACGGACGTACGGAAATTTCTTGAGCTTCATGCTGACAGAATGAACAGTATTCCGCCTGAGAGATGGGGACGCGAAATCATGAAAGGCATTCACAGGAGGCCGGCAAGATTTATTGAATTGTGCGATGACTATGAATTAATTCCGTTCTTCATGAAGGAACTTGATGATTTACGCAACATACCTGACGGTCAGCCCGGCGGAAAGAGTTTATTTGACCATGTTATATGTACTCTTGGCATGATTGAGAGCAGAATGGATACGACTAAATTAATGCAGAATGATGCGTTTGTTCTTGCAGGTCTGTTTAGCAGAATCGGAACACGTACGCTTAACATGAGCGACAGAACTAAACCTGCGGATAATCTCGTGAATGAATATCTCACGCGCTGGAATATTCCGGCAGAAACTATTGATGAAGTTCTCGCGATAATCAACAGATTTCAGAAACTCTATCAGCCCATAACCGAAGAAAGATTTTGTGCTTACGTTCTTGAACATTCAGCTGAGACAGTAGAAGTAGCTTTAGAGTTCGCAAAGTGTGTAGCAACTGCTGAAGGCTTCATTGAGAAATACAGAGATGCTCTCGACAATAACACATGGAATTTGAATCAGGTTCTGCGGAGATTCAGAAACGTATCACTTCAGACTGAAGGAGCATCACGCTATCTTACAGGCCGCGAAGTAATGAATCTTTTGCACATCAAGCCCGGAAGACGTGTAGGTGAACTTCTTGAAGGTTTAGACATGGCCGTTGGAACAGGAAAAGTAAACAGCAGGGCAAAAGCTGAAGAATGGCTCAAATCACAGCATATATAAGATAAAGTGAACGATACGATAGCGGCAATATCTACGGCATTAGGTGAATCAGGAATCGCGATTATACGCATATCCGGCCCTGATGCCGTTAATGTTTCAGGACATATATTAACCCGAAAAATTTTTGATGAGCCGGGCAGAATGTATTTAACAGGTCTTATTGATTCAGGCAAAAATATAATCGACAGAGTGCTTGCTGTGCATTTCATGAGGCCCAAGAGTTACACGGGTGAAGACATAGTTGAGATTCACACTCACGGCGGAATGTTAATCGCGAAATTATGCCTTGAGCTTGCATTAACGAACGGTGCAAGATTAGCCGAACCCGGAGAATTTACACGCAGGGCATTCATCAACGGCAGAATAGATCTCTCACAGGCTGAAGGTGTATTAGGCATAATCAAATCACGAAGCATTGAGGCATTGCACGCGTCAGCAAGGACATTAACGGGTGAACTCTCACGGACTGCACAGAAAATTCATGACGATATTTTAGCTTTGCAGGGAAGTATTGAGATTCAACTGGATTTTCCTGAAGGCGAAGTGCTTAATACTCTTGATATTCATTCGGGGATTCGTGAAGTTATTCATGAGCTTGAAGAATTATTATCGCGGTGTTCTGCCGGAATGATTTTACGCGATGGAATTCGTGTTGTCATTGCCGGAAGTCCGAACGCAGGAAAGTCATCACTCATGAATGCAATTCTGGGTAAGAAACGCGCAATCGTAGCTGAAATTGCCGGAACTACACGCGATATTATTGACGAAAATATTATCATTAACGGAATACCTGTTACACTCACTGATACAGCCGGACTCCGCGAATCAAATGACGTAATCGAATCCGAAGGCGTTAGGCTCGCAATTGAGGCCATGAATGACAGCGATATTTGCCTGTACGTTATTGACAGCTCACGCGAAATTTATGACAGCGAACTTGAATACATGAATGAGATTCTGAATCGCGGCGTGAAAATAATAATTGTGTTCAGCAAGTCAGATTTAGACACTATAACGCATGATTTGAATGTTAAGTGTGAAAAAATATTCGTGTCATCAAAGACAGGAGCCGGCATTGAAGAACTCAAAACGAAAATATACTCTATGGCATGTGATAATTCATCGGTAAATGAAGGTCTCAACGTGTCAGTGCGTCAAATGGAAGAGATACGCGGAAGTCTTGAGGCATTGAGGGAATGTGAATCATGTCATGACGAAGATGTTATTGCAGGTCTGCTGAATTCATCGAGAGTATCATTATTGCGTGTACTTGGAGTTAATGCAGATGATGAACTTTTAGATTCAATGTTCAGCCGTTTCTGCGTAGGCAAGTAAATAATTACCCCCTCTCGCTTTGAAGGGGGCAATTTTTTTATTCACTTTCACACATAGCATTCACAATTAATTCTGCGGCTTCTCCTCTTGTGAGCTTTT
>JAFPWQ010000008.1 GCA_017394925.1 Synergistaceae bacterium | reverse complement strand
GCTTTAACCCTTCTGCTGTTGATGCCGTGAATCTTGCAGGCACTGCTATAACTACTATGTCGCTTGATTCAACGAGTTCTTTTGATGAGAATACTGCTTTGATGTCTGCATCTTTGCACCTGTTCAGAACAGTATCACGCATTGGGCCTTCCTTGTCCATTACTACGTCATATGCTTTGATGTCCTGCAAGCCTTCATTGCGAAGACCTTTGCCCATGTTGTAGGCTGCCTCTCCGAATCCGATAAAACCGAGTGAGAATGCCATGATATATATCTCCCCTCTGAGAATAAATTTTATGTTTGTGATGTTGGGAATTATTTTACGATTAAGATTATATTTTTATTAACCCACAATGTAAAATCGTAATTGATTGTCGTTTTCACAAATTGTAATTGTTATAATATACGAAATTATTTGTGAGAGGAGAAGTGATTCATTCATGGAACTTGAGAGCTTATATTATTTTCTTGAGACAGCAAAAGATCTTCACATCACGAGGACAGCACAGAGACTTCACATAAGCCAGCAGACATTGAGCAATCATATATCGCGTCTTGAAAGATATTACGGAACGAAATTATTTTACCGTTACCCCGCGTTACAGCTTACGAGTGCAGGAAGGGAAGTATTAAGATTCTCACAGACAGTTCATCAGGAAGAAAAGAATCTGAAAGCGATTCTAGTTGATACACTTCAAAGCGATACAGGAGAAATTACGTTAAGTGCAAGCTCACCGAGATTCAATTATTATCTGCCGGACGTGCTCAAAAAGTTTTCACGCAGGTATCCGAACGTGATTATAGATTTAATTGACAGGACGAGCGATGACTCAGAGATTCTCGTACAAAAGAATCAGGTTGATTTTGCAGTTACAGTTGATACGGACGCAGTAAGATTACACGTTAATGTTAAGGCAACATATGAAGACCCTGTATATTTCTGTGTGTCGGATAAACTGCTGTATAAATATTATGGTGAAGACATGTACATGCTCCGTGAGAAATCATACGGACGCGGTGCAAATCTCGAAGACTTTTCGCGATTGCCATTTCTGATTGTGTCTCCTCAGGGCAGAATGGGAAAAAGAATCTCTCAGTGTTTCAGTGAGGCAGGCTATGAACCTAAGACATATCTTAAGGCCGGGTACACAACGATAATGGCTCCGTTATGCAATGCTGCTCTTGCCGGATGCTTTACGTCCCATATGAATCTTGCACGCTGGAATTATTATCTCGATGATGACGTGAATATTTTCCCGTTATGCCTGAATAATAAGCCTGTGAGATTAAAGATTTATGTGATTTACAGCAGACAGAGATATTTGAATCATCACTGCAGATATTTTATTGATCTGCTTGAAGAACAATTTTCAGTTATCGGAGGAGAAATGCTGACGAGAATGAGCTTTAAGAAATTTTAAGAAAACGGAAGGCCATGAATGAATCCGTGAACCTTCCGTTATGATTTGATTTATAATTTCAGTTTATGATGCAGTCTTCGCGAGTTCCTGCACACGCTGTAATGTGAGGCTGCATACGTTTGCTATTTCATCGAGGGCGAGTTTGCCTGCTTTGATGAGATTAAGCGCAATATTTTCGCTGGCTTTGGTTTCGCCTTTAGCCTTGCCTATTGTCTCGCCTATTGCTTTGCCTCTAGCCTCACCTCTGAGCTCTGCTTCCTCTTCCATTCTGCCAAGTAGACTCATATTTTTATCATCTCCTTTCACGCTGCCTTTTAACGTCCTTGCTTTATCCGATAAGACAGCATAAAACATATCATCTGCCTTTGCACACTTGAAATCATGCATCAGCTTCCCCAATGCCGTAGAAGTATCCTGCTTTGACGAATTCACATACACAATATGAGTTCCATCGTTGAACTTTTTCCCGTTTTTGGTGATAACTCTTTCAATCATGTATATCGGTTCATCATCACCGAGAACGTCATTGTCCGTGATGAATATAACAATGCTTTCACGTTCCTTTAATAGTGAGTAAAGCTCTCCTGTTTTGAGAATATTTGCGTCAATCATTGCACTGTTATATCTCGCACGCTGAGGACTTGCACCTAGTGAATCATTCTGCACTTCAATGTCGTAATGTTTATTCTCACTGTCGACAGCATAAACATCAAGACGAACATAACGCGAAGTGTCTGCACTTCTCATGACCTGCTGAACTTTTGCACTCTTCACAATCAGATCGTCTTTGTTCATTATGATTCTCAGCACTAACTGCACACATGGAATATTATCCGTGAAAAATAATCTCATGTAAGAATCATCCATGAGTGTGAGTGATTGAAATTCAGCAAGTATTTCTTCTCTGGTTATCTGCGTCATGATATTTTATCTAGGAGCAGGAACAATAAAGCCTTCATCACCAGCCGCCATTGCAGGAAGATTTATCATGATGTCCTTACTGCACTTCGGGTATATAGTCTTCGTGATTGTGTTTATGATTTCGCCTTTGTCATCAAACACTTCTGCTTTGACTTCAAATTTTATGCCTACGACTTTGCATACGTCTCTGTCTCTGGGTAAAAGCTCCGAAACTTTGCCGTCATTAATGCTCACATTCACCTGCTCAAGTGCTTTATGTTCTCCCATAGTCCTGTTATCCAGATAGATATTATGTTCACGACCAATAAAGAACAGCCAGAAGCCCAGAGCAATTAAACCTGCAAGAAGGACGAGCCTCTGAAACCAGCGCATTAAGAATTTCAAGAATGCTATGAACATTACGCATTACCTCCCTTATTGCCGCCGCGTAAACTTCGTCTTGATGCTTCACGTTCTCTATTCCTCTTCCACGCATGAAGAACAAGTGCGATCGCGATAATTCCATATGACACGAACACTCTGAAATATTCGCCTATCTGAGCCTCACCGATTAGATTCTTTCCGGCCATAGGTGCAACTATGAACATCAGGTGAAAGAGAATAACGCCCACAAAGACATTCGCTATGCTTGCACGTGATACGCTTGCTCCTCCAATCAACAATGCCGCGATTGAGAACATGCCCGCCTGATCATGACTGTTATATGTGTTCAGCGTTCCCATGTTCTGAAGATAAATTATCTGACCGTAACATGCTAATACTGTCGAGATTACGATTGCGATAATTCGTGTTCTGTTTACAGCTATTCCGGCACTGTCCGAAACGCTCTGACTCTGTCCGATTGCGCGCATGTCCTGACCCAGTTTAGTCTTTCTGAACCACACGATGAAAATGCAGAATAACGCGATTACAAGCAATGTAGCTAACGGGATTCTCACTGCACCGTCAAAGAACGGAATCTGAAGTATCATGAATGCTCCCGAACCGTTAATGCTCAGGAACTGACTCGTCTGTGCAGGGCCGGATATAACTGTCGGAATCAAATTGTCGAGTACTCCGCGAATACCTGAAAGACTTACGGCATTACGCACACCATAGCCGCGAGATAATAATAACGTTGGATTCGTTATCGGGATAATCCAGCCCATGAGGTATAACACTACAAGCTGATATACTCCGTTGATGAAGAAGCCGAGAATATAACTCGTAACCATTTCGCGGCCCTTTGCACGATTCAGAACAGCACCGCAGAACACGCCTAACACTATTGCAATGGGAGTCCCTATGAGACATGCAAGAACCATTCCTGGAATGCCCACTACGCCCCAGTCATATATGAATAATAATCCAATCTGACCGGCCATTGCTCCGAGTACCATTCCGAAGTTTAATCCCATGCCTGCCATAATCGGAATGAGTAACGAGAGAATCAAAAATGAATTGCGGCCTATTCGGGTCAATAATTCCTGAATGAGATAACTCGCCGAAAAACCTGAAAGAGGGATCGCAAACGCAGAGATTAATATGAAGATTGCAGGTACAGCATTGCCAGCGATTAAATCAATGAGTTTTCTAATCATCTTTATGCACGCACCTTTCTTGTGAGAGCATAGAGAATCATTCCGTTACTCACAATTAATCGAATCACTTCTGACATGTCCGTCTGCAAATAACTGTTAATGACGCTTGGAGTCATTGTGAGTATTCCCTGAAATAAGAACGTTCCGACAATGACATTCAGAATCGTAGCTTTGTTCACGCTTGCACCTCCGAGCAGGATTGATGCTACAGCAGGAAGTGCCATGTAGAACGGTCCCATGTACAGCTGAATGAATCCGAAGCTCTGCTCATATACGATAATTCCGATTGCACCGAGTACCGTAGACATTATGACGGATATAGTTCTCATTTTATCGACATTAACGCCTGACGCACGCGCGAATTCTGGATTTGATCCCACAGCCGTAATTGCTGTTCCTGTTTTCGTGCGCATGAATATCCATACGATTACGGCCATGACCGCAAAGAATATCAGCATGCCCGTCGGAATATATAAATGCCCGTTGATATTCACACTCAATGCATCACTCAGAACATGCAGCCAGTAACCTTCAACGCTAATTGTTGTTCGTAATCCCTTGCCCGCATAGCCCCATACCATTGTGGGATTCTTATACGGAAGTAACAGCCATGCGATACACATGAACGATACCGAAGAGAATCCGACATATGTAGCTATCATCATTTCATCGCCCTTAACACGATTCAATAATTTTCCGTAGAACCAGCCGAGAATCGCCGCAATAGGAATCGCAATTATTATTGCCGAAGCAAATCCGATCGGTTCACGCCATGCCGTAACAAATTCTTCAGTGAGCCATGAAATTTTATACTGCGCTCCGAGTTCGATTAAACGAGCAATGATTTCAATGTTCCATTCGATTGAGAGAGTTGCTCCCAGAAGACCGGCAATGATTCCCAAAGGAAGACCGAAATTTAATCCGCATCCTGCCTGCACCATCGGGATCATCGCAAGCACCATAACACCGTTCATTCCGAATCGTACGAGCGTATTCGACAATGACGTATCAACACGGACTCCCACAAACGGAGCCGCTATGAATAACCCAAGCCGGAACAGCGCAATTATTATTCTTGGCCACCCTGCATTCTGTATAAACCTGTTTATCATTATGAACTCTCAGCCTCCTAATTTTATTCAGTAGCCG
>JAFPWQ010000081.1 GCA_017394925.1 Synergistaceae bacterium | reverse complement strand
GTTTAACCGTCTCACTAACCCGAAATATATTATGGTTTACGCAACAATAGGCATATTCTTAATCGTCTATGCGTTCGGAGCATTCATGTACGGCGATAAGGGATTCTTAACTGTGAGAACGTTCGTTAATCTGTTCATCGATAATGCATATTACGGTATATCTGCTGTAGGCATGACAATGGTATTGATTACGGGCGGAATTGATTTGTCCGTCGGAGCAGTTGCATCACTAACTGGAATGTTCATCGCATACGGAACTTCTGTGCTTGGTCTTCATCCTTTGACATGTATATTCGCAGCTCTTGTTATGGGCGTAGGACTTGGCTTGTTAATGGGCTGGGTGATTCATTATCTCAATGTGCCTGCATTCATCACGACATTAACGGGAATGTTCTTCGCACGTGGTGTATGTTCACTAATCAGCCGTGAGTCAATCGATATTCATCATCCCTTCTTTGATGCTCTTGCAGGCTGGAAGATTTATCTCATGAAATATGCAAACGGTCAGTGGGTTCGCATAAGACCCATAGCATTCATAAACTTCAACGTGATTCTATTTCTCGTCATGATTATAATCGGCACGTTCATATTATTGCGTACACGATTCGGCAGAAATATATACGCTATAGGAGGCAATGAACAGTCAGCTTCACTCATGGGACTTCCTGCAGGACGCACAAAAATTTTAGTTTACGGCTTCAATGGCTTATGCTCAGTTCTTGCGGGAGTGTCGTATGCATTGTACGTGAAAAGCGGCTGGAATTTATCGCTTCAGGGCGGTGAACTCGAAGTGATTACGTGTGCGGTCATCGGAGGGACACTATTAACGGGCGGCGTTGGCTCAATGATTGGAACATTATTCGGAGTGTTATTGAAGTCCGTTATTCCTGCTTTGATTACGTTCAACGGGAATTTATTATCATGGTGGGGAAAAATAGCAACGGGATTATTATTGCTCCTGTTCATTTGCATACAACGATTTGTAGTTACATCTGCAGGAAAGCGAAAATGATTTATTCATGAGAAACAAAAAGCCCCTCCCGAAAATGAGAGGGGTTAATTATTTTTCTGAGTATGAAATTTTACTTAATCACAACTTCTTTCTGAGGCTGACCCGTAAATCTCACCGAAGAGTCATACATTCCGAACGCACTAACCTGCGGAACATTGAACGTTCCCCGTGTAACTGCCCTCATCTTAAATCCGTATGACCTCTCACCGTTAATCCTTCCGAAGAACAAATTCAATCTGTCATCGCGAATGTCATTCACAATGCCGTAAGTGCCTGAAGGATTCTCGGCTCCGTCTTCAATTCTTGGGTTCTCAAGCTCAAATCCTGCCGGCAATAAGTAACTCACAGCAAGATTATTGACTGTCATTGAGGGCTTAATCGTCAGCACAACCTGAATGACTGTTCCGTGTGAAATCTGCGATAAGTCTACAGCGTTTCCTTTTTCATCGAAGTATGAACACTCGATATTGATATTTCTGCGTTCTGCTTTGGGCTGTGTCTTAGTGTAACCTGACATGCTCCATGAATAACAGCCTTTGCCTGTTCCGTTAGCCTCAATCTGAATCCCTGAAACTTTCGGAAGTTCTTTTATCTTGATTGATGCAGGCTTGCTGTTTGATTCGTAGGTCAGTAATGCATGGTCGCTTGTCTCAGTGTTAAGTTTAGCTTTTATGTCGCTCTTTGCACCTGACGACTCAACATTGTATCTTGCGAGTGCAGTTAATGCCGCTGAGTTATCCTGAGTGCTGAACCATGAGCCTTTGTTGCCGAGATTCACAAGACGCATTGCAAGTTCAGTAACTTCTGGTGCCTGAGGCTCAACGTCAAGCCACATGGATAACAACGCCGCCGTATTTCTCGTATCACTCTCAAGGGTCGTACCTGAATAGCCCGGATTGCCTCCGAGATTCACATTGCGTAAAGCGTCTGCTCTTCCGTCAATTAATGCCTGAGCTCCTGCAAGATAAATATTACCTGAAGGTCTGAGACTCTGCTGATTCTCGCGTAAGTATTCAATCCAGCCTAACGGTTTTTCTCCGTTGAGCGCAAGAACATAAACTGCATATGCTTTTGTCGTGAGGTCATCGCGTTCATCGTTTACGTCATTATATGCAGGCATTGACGCTAAGAATTGACGCATCCAGTTGAACACGCCCGTGAGCATTTCTTCAGGGAAATTGATACCTGTGTTCTTTGCAGTCAGCAGGAAATGAGCCGCATATACACTTCCCCAGTTGTATGACACGTTACCGCCCGGCCATGCTGTGAATGAGCCGTCGTATAACTGCATTGACTGTATGCGCGCAATAGCTCCGTCTGTGCGTTCTTTGAGTCCTGAATCACTCGTAACTAACGGGTCTAATTCTGCAACTGCATCCGGGAGAATCAAGAACGGCCATGCACCTGAAATAGTCTGTTCAAGGCAGCCGTACGGGTAATTGCTCAGGAAGTTCACGGCCTTATTGAGATTCACTGCTGGTGTATCTGCAAGCGTGAGTGAACCGAGAACATCGCCGTCAAAATCATCAAACGGAAGCTCAAGTTTCGTTATGCCGTTCTCAAATGTCCCGAAGCCTCCGACTGTTGTCATTGGCCATGCATAACGTACGGGCATCTCTATTTCCTGAGTGAATGAACGCTCTTTATTATTCTCGTTCCATGTCGTTACAACTCTGAGTACTGCCTTGTCTGCTCCTCCGAGTGCCTTCGCCTGAACATTGAATGACTCCTTTGCGCCCGATGAAATTCTCAGCTCCGCATATGACTCATTGAGCATTAAGCCTTCGGGAATCAAATTCACTTTCACTTCGCGGGTCTCATTTGACGTGTTGAATACTGAAGTCGGAATCATAAACGAGTCTCCAGGTGCCGCAAATCTCGGAAGCCCTGTCTCAGTTACAATGTCTCTTGCGATTTCAATCGTCTGTTCTGCATTCCCGAAGTGCCTTCCTGATGCCGCAACTACGAATAATTTTCCTCTTCCGCTGAATTCAGGAATATCAAGCTCAGCATGAATTACGCCCTTGTCATCAGGTTCAGCAATGCCTTCAAACAGTGAGAGTATTTTGAATCTCTGCGTGTTTATATTTCCTGCAAGAGCTTCCATTGATTCGTCTCCGCCCGGATGAAGCTGTTCGGTTGCTTTGTCTTCAACGGGGATTAACTGGTCGTAAATGTCGAAGCCCTCAGAGTTTAATTTCTTCAGTCCCCAGAAATGATTTAACAGGTCAGGCGTTTTATATTTCGTGAGACCTAATACGCCGTCATCAACGAACGCTATAGCAACGTCTGCATTCTTCGCTATGCCCTGTGCATGT
>JAFPWQ010000080.1 GCA_017394925.1 Synergistaceae bacterium | reverse complement strand
CGCAGCTTCATCGTTCATTCTGTTCATTCTTAGGGGTCTGCTGTTTCACTTCTTCATGCTCACTCTCTGAGGCTCATAATCCTGTTCAATTCTTTCATTCCGTCTGTGCTTTATTAAACGATAATTCGGTGCAGCTGTCTGTACTGTACTCATTTCTCCGTATTCTTCCTCCTCATTTAAATCCTCGTTTAAATTTATTCCCTCAACAGATGCAATTTCAGGTGAAATATTTTCATTTGATTCATTAAAATCTTCAATATCTCCAACATCTTGAATGCCCGTTATCTTTTCTGAATCGTCATTAATATTAACTGGTGAGGCTAAATGTTCGCTCACAGTCTGAAGGTTCTTGTCATCATCTGCGGGTGTAACGGGCATCAAAGGCTCAGGCGTATTAATATCATCAGGTGCAACGAATAATTTTGCACCGCAGTTTGAACATATACTCTCATCACGTGAAACTATAGCTCCGCATTCAGGGCATGATTTAGTTATTCGGCGGCGTACTTTTGCAGGTTCCATATTTAACTGAAGTCCAATGTCAGAATCATCAACTTCAGGCAGAGAGTTCATATCATGATTTATGCGTCTGAACGGTGAATGTCTTCGTCTTTCTCCGGGAGGCGTATTAATCTGTTCGGGAGGTTCATCTTCATAATAAAAATCTTTTCCCTCACGCCCTGCATAAGGTTTATCACTTTCTCCGTCTTCAGGTTCGTCATATTCTTCATCTTCTTCATCACCGTAAATATAATCATCGTAATCGTTCTGCTGTTTCGGCCTCAGAAGAAAACAGAATACCCCCGCGAAGAAATATAACCCTGCATACAGCCATGTATCGCGTGTTGCCGCACATAGTCCCATCGCAATAAACAGAAATAACGCTCCCCATTTATTTTGATTGAAGGCTATTATCCCTCCGATTAACGCAAATATAGCCGAGACTACCGGAAGACTCGCAAGCATTGTTGAAGGTATTCCGGGAATTGCTGCTCCTGTTATTGACAGTGAGCCGAAAAGCATAAATACGCCGTGAATTATAGATGTGATTGATGCGCCTAAAGTCAACGCTAAAATTATCCAGCTCATTTATTCATCTTTCACTCCTTCTATTAATTTTTTTCTCTTATTATACACATGACGCTCTTGTTATTCTGTCCTGAAGTCCTGCGCCTGTACCTGAATTATCACATGGCCATTCAACGACAATGCATGAAAACTTTTCGCGCTCGAATTTTCTGAAGCCTGCGAATAATCCGCGAGTGTAATTCTTTATGTCATCGAATATAATTTTTTCCGTGCAATTGCATTCAGGATCATGAAGTCCCATATAGCCGCATGAATTTGAATCACAATCAGGAAATGAATCGCCGCGTCTCCAGATTTTTACGGGAATTGACGGTGCATAATGCCTGTATCTTGTGCCAGGTGATCTCTTTTTGCTGTTATCATCAGGAAGTCCAAGACGGGAATTTATTACACTCTCGATTGCTTCAATTGACATTCCGCCGGGACGTAAAAGCAAAATTTTTTCCGGGTTCGTTACGTCAATCACTGTAGACTCAATTCCAATGTCGCAGATTCCTCCATCAAGTATCATGTCTATTCTTCCGTTCATGTCATGATACACGCTCTCATAATCCGTAGGGCTTGGCCTTCCGCTGATATTCGCACTGGGAGCTGCTATTGGTGTACGCGATTCTTCGATTAGTGCCAGTGCAATGGGGTTATTGGGCATTCTTATTGCGGCTGTGTCGAGCCCTCCGCGAGTCTTCAATGGGATAATATTTCTTGCAGGCAGTACGAGCGTTAAAGGTGAGGGCCAGAACTCATGAATTAATTTCTTTGCAATGTCATTCATGTATACGAGTGATTCAGCCTGCGCATAACTGGCAACATGAAGTATTAACGGATTATCCGAAGGTCTTCCCTTTGCGGCGTAAATTTTCGTTACTGCATCAGCGTTAAGAGCATCAGCACCAAGACCGTAAACTGTTTCTGTCGGAAATGAAACGAGTCCCCCTGAACGTATTATCTCTGCGGCCTGCGAAATGATTTCATGTTCGGGATTCCACGTGTTAATCTTCGCTGTTATTGTCTGAATTACCTTCTCTGTATTCATCTCTCCTGCCTGTGAAATGATTTCATGTTCGGGATTCATTTTGCTAGTCTTCGCCGTGATTGTCATCATGAAACTGTGATTTGAATCTCTCTATGTATTCTGGGAATCTGCCTTCAATTATTGCCTCGCGCGCCTGTTCAGCGATTCGAATCGTGAATCTCAGATTATGCCACGTACATAACCTCGCTGATAATATTTCTCCGCACATGGCCAGATGTCTCAGATATGCCCTCGTGAAATTCCTGCAGGTGTAGCAGTCGCATTCAGGGTCTAACGCTGTGAAGTCATGCGCATATTTCTGTCCGCGAATGTTCACACGTCCGAATGAAGTAAACATTGTGCCGTTTCTGCCGTTCCGTGTGGGCATAACGCAGTCGAACATATCAATTCCTCTTGCAATGCCCTCAACTATATTTGACGGATAGCCTACTCCCATTAAGTAACGCGGTTTTTCATGCGGCATAATGTCCTTTAGAACGTCAAGAATGCGATACATTTCTTCGTGAGATTCACCGACAGATAAACCTCCGATTGCATAGCCGGGAAAATTCATGTTCGTGATTTCATTCGCACTTCTGATTCTCAAATCATCATACACTGACCCCTGAACAATTCCGAATAACGCCTGACGATTTGCATCATTATGAGCGTCAAAATATTCTTTGCTTCGTTCTGCCCATAACGTTGTGCGTCTCACTGCCTCTTCTGCTTTCTCGTGTGTCGTGGGGATCTCAACGCACTGATCAAAGCACATCGCAATATCCGAGCCTAATACACCCTGCATATACATTGACCATTCCGGCGACATGATTAACTGTGAGCCATCTATATGTGAACGGCATAATACATTTTCATCCGTGATTTTCTGAAGACGTGCGAGTGAAAAGACCTGAAAGCCTCCCGAATCTGTGAGTATGGGCTTCTCCCAGTTCATGAATTTGTGAAGTCCGCCCGCCTGAGCAATTATTTCCGGGCCGGGCCTGAGATATAAATGATACGTGTTGCCTAATATGATCTGCGATTTTATTGCTTCGAGTTCATGAGGAGACATCGCTTTTACTGTTGCAAGCGTTCCTACAGGCATGAACACAGGCGTATGTATTATTCCGTGAGGCGTGATTAACTCTCCGGCTCTTGCTCCTGTTACCGGGCATTCCGCGATAATCTTGAATTTAAACATTTTTATATGTCATCACCGGTTCTCATCAAATCTGAAAAATCTTTCTGCGTTATCTTCAACTCTCTTTTCTAACTCCTCCATAGTTATATTCTTTTCATGTGATACTGCCTCATATACAAATCTCACATACGAAGGCTCATTCACTTTTCCTCTGTAAGGTGCAGGAGACATATACGGGCTGTCAGTCTCAAGCACGATATTATGCAATGGGATTCTTCTGACTACCTCACGCAGTGAATCAGAATTTTTTCCTGCCCATGTTACAGCACCTCCGAACGCGCATATATTATTATCTTCAAGAATTTCATCAAGATATTCGAGTCCTCCTGAGTAACAATGAAATAAAAGATTCAAATCTTTGTAGTTCCGTAAAATTTTCATCGCGTCATTCATTGCGTCCCTGATGTGAAGTATTACGGGCATATGATTTTCACGCGCAAATTTCAATTGAAGCTCAAACATTCGTATCTGGTCTTCATGCGGTGAATGATCATAATGATAGTCGAGTCCAATCTCACCGACAGCCACAACGCGTTCACTTTTTATTATTCTGTGAAATTCTGAGGGGATATTATCGTAACGTGATGATTCATGCGGATGAATTCCGATTGATGCGTACAGTCCGAACTGTGAAAAGTCTTCGCTCATTCCGGCGGCCTCGCAGCTGTCTTCGTAATCACAGCCGACAATTACCATGCGTTTCACTCCGGCTTCCCATGCACGCGATATTAACGTTCTTGCTTTTAGTCTTAATTCCTGTGAGTTTAAATGACAATGTGTGTCTATAAGCATTTTATTCTTTCTGTTATATTAGCTGTATAATTTCGGGTACAAAATTTTTCTTAGAATAATACACTCTCTCTGCAATCTCAAAAAATTTTTTCATGTCTTCGCGTCTCATCACCTCCTCATATATTCTCCTGCATAGTTGAATATCATTCTCAATCTGAGTCATCAATGCTGATTCATTCTTGAATGTCTTAATATCTCTGACTCGTTCTATCAGGAATACAGGCATAATTGAATCATAAACATCACCGTGAAAATCCAGAATATGAACTTCGGCGCGTAATTCATTTACGTCTTTGAATGTCGGATTATTCCCAATGGATAATGCCCCGCAATGATATTCATGTTCAACGAGTACAATTGAAGCATACACTCCTGATTTCGGGATTATATGATGCTCTGAGAGATTCAAATTTGCTGTGGGGAAATTCATTTTTCGTCCTCTTTGATTGCCGTGAATTATATTGCTCATCATGAAGAACGGATAACCGAGAATTTCACATGCGGATTTCACATTGCCTGCGAGAATCTCATTGCGTACGTTTGAGCTTGAGTATCTGCCCTTGTTGAGCAAATCAGCAATTATGATTCTGTTTATGCCGTCATGCCTGGCGAGTTCTGCAAGTGATTCTGCATTGCCCGAACGGTTAAGCCCAAAGTGAAAATCACTTCCCATGACAAGACCGTCAACATTGAATCTCTCACGCAGTAACTTCCAGAATTCTTCAGGCTGCAAATTTCTCAATGCGTCATCGAACTTCAATACATACATATTGGGAATGCCTATGATATTACGAATCAATTCGCGTTCTGAGAGCGTAAAGACCGAGTGATTAGTCTTGTGCATGAACTCATATGGATGAGGATAAAATGATATTACGCCCCAGTCAGAGCCTTCAGCATTACGCCTGCATATGTTTAATAGTTCTTCATGGCCTCTGTGAAAACCGTCAAACGCACCTATAATTATCAGCATGTCAGAAAAAATCCTTTGGGACAATCACAAGGGGACGTATATATTCATATCCTGCATAAGCACCGAAGCCGAGAAAGTCATCGCCTTCAACGCACACATAATCTCTGAGTTCTGCAATGCCTCTTGATGTGTATTCTGCATGACGCGATAATACAGCCATTCCGTTAATGAAGGTCTTTGCGTCTCTTGGTGAAAGATAAACGCGTGAAAAATTTTTTGCGAGTTCAGATAATCTTATGAGAGTATATTTTTCATCGTCAGGATTATTTGCATCGTTCACGTGAAAATTTCCGGCTGATATTCTCTCAAGCGATTTCACATAAGCACCGCAGCTCGTCATAACGCCTAAATCATGTGCAAGACTCCGTATATATGTCCCTCTTCCGCACTGGACTTCAAGCTCAATTGTGCCTTCATGACTGAGTGCTTCAATCACACGTATATTCCTGAAATACACAGGCCGTGCATCAATCTTAACGTCAACACCTGAACGTGCGAGTTTATGTGCGGGCTTACCTTCAATTTTGATTGCAGATACAGCAGGAGGGCACTGAAGACGCATTCCCGAAAATGAAAATAACGCATCATTCAATGTCCTCATGTCTAAATCTTCAATTCCTGATTCACGAATCACACT
>JAFPWQ010000079.1 GCA_017394925.1 Synergistaceae bacterium | reverse complement strand
GTTATGCAGATTTATTGCAATAATTTCTGCTTAAGATAAAAATATTTTAGCTTTATGATTTTAACGCGTCAACATAACAAAAATGACCCCATGCATCAAACATGAGGCCATGTGAAATTTTTGAGTTTATGCAAAGAATTCTTTCAGGATGAATAACACACTCAGTGCTACCATTAAGAACGATATATCTTTGAATTTGCCCGTGAGTATTTTTATTACAACGTAGCTTACGATTGCGAATTCAATTCCGATTGCAATTGAGTATGCTAACGGCATCATGAAGAACCCAAGCAGTGAAGGAATTAATTCTGTCCAGTCATCATAATTCACATCACGCAATGACATCATCATGTATATTCCCACAATCACGAGTGCCGGTGCTGTTGCATATCCCGGTACTATTCCCACAAGAGGCGTAAGGAATATTGCACCGACAAACAGCAATGCCGTTACGATTGCCGTTAAACCTGTACGGCCTCCCTGCGCTACTCCTGATGATGATTCAACATAGCTCGTTACCGTTGATGTTCCCATGACTGCACCTGCCATTGTCGCAACTGCATCTGCCATTAATGCACCTTTCGCACGAGGCAAATTTCCGTTCTCATCGAGTAAGCCCGAACGGTTGCACACACCTACAAGAGTTCCGAGTGTGTCAAAGAAGTCAACAAAGAAGAAAGTGAACACGACAATCCAGAACTCAGTTGATTTAATCAATGAGAAGTCTAATTTTCCGACAAGAGGCATTATTGACGGAGGCATTGATACTATCTCTGCAGGCATTTCAATTTTGCCTAATGCTACTCCTATTCCCGTTACTGCGACTATTCCGATTAACAGCGCACCCTTAACGTTCCATGCGGTTAATACGGCCATGATGCATAAGCCAAGCAATGACATCATCATCGGGAAATTATTGCGGACGCTTCCGAGACCAAGCAACGTGGCTTCGTTATCTACGATTATTCCTGCTGACTGTAAGCCTATGAACGCAATGAATAATCCAATTCCTGCCGATATGCCTATCTTGAGCGTCTTGGGAATTGAATTCATTATTGCCTCACGTATTGACGTAAGCGTGAGTACTGCAAAGATTGCACCCTCAATGAAGACTGCTGCGAGTGCCATTTGCCATGTTACTGGTGCACCGTTAATCTTCATGTTCAGGACTACACCGAATGCAAAGAATGCGTTTAATCCCATTCCAGGAGCTAATGCAATCGGATAGTTCGCGAAGATTGCCATACAGAATGTTCCAAGTGCGGACGCAAGACACGTAACAACTACGAGTGCGTTAAAGTCCATGCCTGTCTTGCTGAGTATAGACGGGTTAACGAAGATGATATAAGACATGGTAACGAAGGTTGTTATGCCGGCTAATACTTCGGTGAAAAAGTTTGTGCCGGTCTCACGCATATTGAATAATGACAATTAAATCACTCTCCAATTCTAAGATGAGTTCATATTATCTCACAAAAATATTCTGCTTTCCTCCATGCGTAATATCAACATAGCCTTTATCCGTGATTCGTAATTCGGGAATGACGCTTAAGCATAAGAACGATAAGACCATAAACGGATGAGGGATTTTTATTCCAGTTCTGACTGCGGCATCTTCCATGAGTGAAAGCTCACGTGAAACTTCTTCGGGTTTGAGATAGCTCATGAGTCCGCCTATGGGCAATGCAAATTTTGACGTGATAGTCTTTCCGTTCGAAACAACGAGACCGCCTCCCATATCAGCGAGTTCATGAAGAGCTGTTATTATGCTCTCGTCATCATGGCCTGCGACAACGAAATTATGAGCGTCATGTGCAACGCTTGAGCCTACAGCACCGTGAGTAATTCCCAGTCCGTGAACGAAGCCGACACTGAAGCGTCCAGTATTGCGATGACGTTCAAGCACAACGATTTTAGCTATGTCATGTTCTGAATCACTCACTGCATAATCACCTTCAATTTTTGCTTCGAGTTCAAGAGTGCGTGTTAAGACAGTACCGGCAGTAACACCGATTGCATTAATGAATTTGCCCTGAGCTTTAACGCGTATGTCATCAACTGAGGGAATGCGTGTAACTTTCGTTCTGATGACCGGCGCAATATGTTCCTGCTCGTAAGGCGTTATTACTTCATTATCTCTCACAATTTGCCTTCCTGATTTGAAGACTTCTTTAATCTTGAAATTTTCATCAATCACATCTGAATCAAGAATAACGAAGTCCGCGAGTTTTGACGGTGCGATTATGCCTCTGTCATGAAGCCTGAAATATTCAGCAGGTGAAAGCGTAACCATTCTGAGAGCTACAAACGGATTAATGCCTTCGGATAACATGATACGCATTTTCACGTCCATATGTCCCTGTTCGAGTAAATATCTCGCAGTAATATCATCACTGACAATCATACAGCGTGAGGCATTCAGAACATTCTCGCGTATCAGGGGCAATAACGTTCTGAGATTGGGAAAGCTCGCACCTTCACGAATCATAATCCACATGCCGCGTTTTAATTTCTCTCTTGCCTCGTCTAAGTCATTGCATTCATGATCCGAATTTATTCCAGACGTGAGATATGCATTCAGTGAATGACCCGTTACATTGGGAGCATGACCAGTTAAAGGCACATCACCTGCCGCGAGAATCTTTCCCCAAGCCCCAGCATCACCGTTAATGACGGCCGGAAAATTCATCATTTCGCCTAAATGCTGAGTGTAATTCTTCCTGAACATTTCCTGCATTGCTGACATGTCTAATTCTTCATATGCACTCTCAAAATCGCTTGCCGGTACGCATGACGGAGCACCATAGAATACATCAATGGGAAGTCCCTGCGAGGCT
>JAFPWQ010000078.1 GCA_017394925.1 Synergistaceae bacterium | reverse complement strand
CTCCGTTATCCTGATGAATGACTCTTATCCGCGAATCTTTCTCTGCATATGATTGCGATACTTTCAGTGTGTCGTCTGCAGATCCGTCATCTATGATGATGATCTCAATGTTTGAATGTGTCTGTCTGACTGATGACTCTATTGCTCTGTGAATGTATGGTGATGTGTTGTACGCCGGAATGATTATTGATACTAGGACAGTATTATGGTCGCTGGTCGCTGGTCGCTGGTCGCTGGTCGCTGGTCGAGTGTAGCAACGTTATTGTTCATTGTCAATCGCTCCTTCACATGATTTTACGTGAGATTATATCACCCCTTCAGTAAAATTTTCGCATGTTCTCTTGCCTCAGACATATCCGGCGAACCCGATAACATTCTCGCAATTTCCTTCACGCGTTCTTCACCGTCAATCTCCTTCATGACTGACTCACCTTCGAGTCTCTGAATCAGAATATGCGAGTCTCCGAGTGCCGCAATAGATGCCTCATGCGTAACAAGTATCACCTGACACTTTCGCGATAACTTCTTCAATTGCATTCCTGAAAGTACAGCCGCTTTACCTCCGAGTCCTGCTTCAACTTCATCGAATACAATCGTAGGGGGCAGCCATTCATCTGGTAATGAAAGCTGAAGTGCAAGCAATAATCTGCTGAGTTCACCGCCTGATGCAATCTTCTCAACGCGTCCGACACGTGAACCGTCCTGCAAAAAAAATTCTGCTTCATCTGCTCCGTTTACGCCGAGCTTCTGCAGACCTTCAAGTTTTATCCCGAATGTTATATTTTCCATTGCAAGCTCGCTTAATATTTCATTCACTCTTTGCGTTAATCTCTGTGCAGATTCATTTCTTGCATGACGAATTTCAATTGCAATCGCGTTAGCCTTCTTACGTTCATCAAGTGATCTGACTGATAACTCTTCAAGGTCTTTATAGCTGCTCTCTAACCATTCAAGGCTCGTGTATATTTCATCGCAGTAGTTCAGTAATTCATTCTCATCGGGGATATTGCACATGCGTTTTAGTTTTCTCAGTGCGCCTAATCTCATTTCTGTATCTTCGCGAGTCTTCATGTCATGCTCTGAATCTCCAAGTTCAGCAACTAATCTCTTATCCTTCACTGAGTCATAGAGAGTCTCAATTGCAGTCTCACACTCATGAATCGAATCGTCATTCATGAACGTATACAGCTCCTCAAAGCATGAGCGCACATTCTCAAGTAATCCCTGTTCTGACATTCCGCCGGTTAAAGCATCAAGACTTTCATGTGCACGTTCACGCATTGAGATTTTGTGTGTGAGGTCTGCTAACTGATTCTCAAGTTTCATTTCTAGTCCGGGTTCTGGTCTTGCTGTCTTCACGAGTGAAAATATTTCTTTTGCATTCGCGTATTTCTTCTCAATCTCCGAACGTCTCTTCTTCATTGCACGCAATTCACGCGAACTTATTCTTGCCTTCTCATATATCGCATGAAATGAATCAAATACTTCTGTCCTGACTTTAACGGGCAGACATGAATCGAGCATAGCAAGTTGTCTTTCAGGGTCAAGCAGTTCAATCTGTGCGAACTGGCTCTGAATTCTCACGAGTGAATTCACGATTGCGGCACATTCATTCAAGCCCGTGTTAATGCCGTCAATTTTTGCCCGTGAACGTCCTGTATTCAGAATCTCGCGCATTATCGTTTTATCCGTGAATCTTGCCTCAACTATTCCGCGTTCTTCTCCTGCACGTATGAATTTGAGTCCGCCTCTGCTGCCAGTGAGTAATTCAAGTGCACGCACTACACTTGATTTCCCTGCGCCGCTCTCACCGGTTATAACGTTAAGGCCATGCGTAAAATGCAGTTCAGACTCACGAATGCCCCCGATATTTTTGATTCTCAGACTCTCAATCACTCTTGAATGCCTTCCCCCAGCCTAATTTATCGCGCACTATATCCAGAAAATTTTTTCCTGGTAAATTCACTGTGCGAATCTTTTTCGTTCTGGATAAGCGTATTTCTATTCTGTCATTCGGAAATACTTCATATGCTAATTGTCCGTCCTGAGTGAGAATCAAATCACGTGATACGCCTCTTGGGATTAAAGTCATTGTGTCATTGTCCGAAGCCATTAACGGACGCGAATATAACGTGTGTGCGCAAAGCGGAGCGAGTAACATTGCATCCATGTGAGGCGGTATTATCGGACCTCCTGCTGATAATGCATATCCTGTTGAGCCTGTCGGTGTTGATACGATTGCTCCGTCAGCAGGTAACACGCAGAAAAATTTATCGTTGAACTGTACTTCGATTTGAAGGAGTCTCGCGATTGCGTTCGTGCTGAGAACTATATCATTGAGTGCGTAAATCTTATGTGAAGGTGAATCATAATGTGAGAGAATACAGCGCAGTACTCTCCGTTCGAGTATCTCAAAGTTATCATGCAGTATATTCTCTAAGTCATGCTCTGTGTCTTCGGGTCTGCTTAACGCGAGAAAGCCAAGATGACCTAAATTTATTCCGTGAAGTATTATGTCCGTTCCCATAACATAACGTGCTGCACGCAAAAATGTTCCGTCTCCACCGATTACTATTGCGAGTTTCACCGTATGCAGCCATTGTTCATCGTCATAGCCTGCGGTTGTGAGTGCGCTTGCTTCCTGATGAGGCAGCATGAACGGACAATTATTATCATTTCCCCATTGTAATAACCTTCTGGCCATGTTCACAGCTTCAGGTTTGCGGAGATTTACTATCATTCCCAAATTTTTCATTCTGAAAT
>JAFPWQ010000077.1 GCA_017394925.1 Synergistaceae bacterium | reverse complement strand
GAACATGACAGGATAACCGAATTCACGCATTGTGATTAAGCTCGTCATGTCTACAACTAACCTGTGATAGCCCATGAATGTCCCTCGTTCACAGAATATAACGTTATCATTTCCAGCTTCACGGCATTTAGCAGCGGTATATATCATGTCTTCAGGAGCTAAATACTGAGCCTTCTTGATGTTGATTATCTTTCCTGTTTTAGCGGCGGCAGTGAGCAAATCCGTCTGTCTGCATAAGAACGCTGGTATCTGGATTATATCTGCAACTTCACCGACAGGAGCGGCCTGATAGCTTTCGTGTATGTCCGTGATGACGGGAACGTTTATTATGCGTTTAATCTCGTCTAACTGTTCGAGTCCCTTTTCGAGTCCCGGACCTCTCCATGCATGTACGGATGTGCGATTTGCTTTGTCGAATGATGCCTTGAAAATATATAGCAGGTTACGTTCATCGCACAGACGCTTCATGTATTTCGCGACACGTAAAGCAAGTTCAGGACTTTCAAGTGAGCAAGGCCCCGCAATAACAGCGAGGCTCCCGTCACCGATAAATTTTCCGTCAAGATAATATTTCTTCACGCTCAATTTATGCTTTTCCGTCCGAACCGAAGAGTTTAATTTTCTCGCACACTGTCTCCTTGATTGCCTCAAAGCCCGGTGCTAATAATTTTCTTGGGTCAAAACCTTTACCCTGAAGATCTTTTCCTGCCTCGATGTATTTTCTGGTTGCGTCTGCGAATGACAGCTGGCACTCAGTGTTGACGTTAATCTTGCATACTCCGAGAGTGATTGCCTTGCGGATCATTTCAGCCGGAATTCCTGAGCCGCCGTGAAGCACTAAGGGCATTTCACCTGTTTTTGCCTGAACAGCCGCGAGTGTCTCGAATGATAAGCCCTTCCAGTCTGCCGGATATTTTCCGTGAATGTTGCCTATTCCAGCCGCGAGCATGTCTACACCGAGTGAAGCAATCTTTGCGCATTCTTCGGGGTCAGCGAGTTCACCGTTTGATGTTACGCCGTCTTCAGTGCCTCCAATGCCGCCGACTTCAGCCTCGATTGACATTCCAAGATGATGAGCCGCGTTCGTGAGTTCGCGTGTCTTCTCGATGTTCTCTGCGATCGGGTAATGCGAACCGTCGAACATGATTGACGTGAAGCCTGCCTTGATGCACTTGTACGCGCCTTCGTATGTGCCGTGATCCAGATGTGTGCATACGGGTACGGTGATTCCGAACTCCTTATCCATTGCCGCCACCATTGCCTGAACTGTTGCGAAGCCTCCCATGTACTTGCCTGCACCCTCTGAGACTCCGAGAATTACGGGTGCTTTGAGTTCTTCGGCTACCTGAAGCACTGCCTTTGTCCATTCGAGATTGTTGATGTTGAACTGTCCGACTGCATAATGCCCGGCCTTTGCGGCTTTGAGCATTTCGATTCCGTTTGCTAACATGTGAATTTAACCTCCTGATTTATTTTATGGAATGAATTAATTATATAGCATTCGTGAACTTATTGACGGAGATAAACTACAGAATGTTCATGTTAAATATAAACTTAAAAATTAAATTTCAGGTTTATAATTCATGCGGGCAAAAATAATGTTTAATATTTATATTAAACACATATATTTACTCATTGACAATACCCTCCCCCTTTAACGTAGAATTCATGAATATTTAATCCCATATCAAGAGGTGATTTTTTATGTTCAGACAAAGATATTTGTGCATTCTTTCCGTCCTGATGATGTTCGTCGTGTTGGGTGCAGGTGCGTGTCATGCCGGCTGGATTGATACGCTGTTTGAGTTTGATTCGTGGCTGGGTGAGAAAATAGGAGGACGAGCAGCAAAGGTTGTATTCAGCAAAGCCCGTGAAGATTTTAAATTACTTACAGTTGAAGAGCTTACAGAGCGTGCAGATGATGGGAACGTTGATGCACAATTTCAACTTGGAATGATGTATCTTGAGAACGTAATTGGAAGTGAATTACCCGATAATGAAAGAATGCAAAAGGGAATAGCTTGGATGAAAAGAGCTGTTGATGAGGGAGACTCTGAAGCAGCCAGTGTGTTGGGAATATTAACAATTAATATTGCAGAGGCTCGCCAAGGTCGCGATACATACAAATATTTCTATCTGGCCTACCTTCTAGACAAAAATGCAAACACAAAGTACAACGTTGATATTTGGGAAGAGCCTACGCTGTGGGGATTCGGAAGTACACCAATACCCGAAGATGAGAGGAAAGAAGGACGTGCAGAAGCCGAGAAGATGTTTGAGAAAATCAGAAATAAAAAAGGAATCAAATAAGGAAGTAAACACTGTAAAGCAGACCGCTAAAATCTATCGGTCTGTTTTTTTATGCTCTCTGAATGATAGAATACTCATTATCCCCAATGAACGGAGTGATTGCTGATGGAACAGCGGACTTCTGAATACGGAACAATACCTTTAGCAGCATTCTTAACGGCTGTAAGAAGCATAACTATTCCGGTTGAGTACGTCAGGGAAGACAATGGACACTGGAGCTGCTGGACTAAGCACGATATTCCAGGAACGATTCAGACTTACGG
>JAFPWQ010000076.1 GCA_017394925.1 Synergistaceae bacterium | reverse complement strand
TCGAGGATATTCGGAGTGCCTTTAGCGTTAATGCCTTATGACGTGAAAGTGAATGAGTTCGCGAGACAATCGGGTGTTCCATGCATAATTGATTCATATCATGAGCCTGTTATGCCCCGTGATATTCCCGAAGACGTATACGCATTTGATGATGTATGCAGTGAAATTGAATGACTGTGATAAAATTTCGGCATGGATAAGCGCAGAATAGATGAACTCGGAATTAAATATGTAGAAAGTTTAAAGCTCTATGAGGAATACGCAACACGAATCAGGAATTTGATTCAGGATCTCGTTGAGCTTGAAGGTGTTGAATTTTACGCGATTGAAGGCTGGGCTGAATCACCTTCTGAATTATTGCGCATTCTTTCAGCTCTTGAAGAAAAAGATTTATCTGGCGTTGACCTCGTAACAATAAGGGTATTACTGCGATTTCCTGAAGACGTGTTAAGAATCGAGGACGTGATTAAATCAGAGTTCGATATAGACATGTCGCGTTCAGTTCCGTCAAGCGGACTTGAAGACCCGTATCGTTTCGGCTATCCTGCTGTCGTATACATACTTTCACTTTCCGAATCGCGTTCTGGTCTCCGTGAATGGGCGAAGTATAAAGATTTATCATTCAGGCTTGAACTCCGCACAATGTTACAGGAGGCATGGGCAACAATATTCCCGAAAGTTAATCAGACAGTCGGAACGTTATCCGAGAAAAAATTAACGCGTGAACTTGTATTGCTTGCGGCATTGTTAGAGAAGGCAGATCAGGGATTTCTATCACTCAGGAATGAGATTAAAGACGAGTCATTACTGATTCCGCCGTCAAATAATCCAGGTGCAAAGAAGACAGAATCACTTGACGCTGAAAAATTATTCACAGATGAGGAACTCTATAATTTATTCCGTGATGATTCATCGATTCTTGCCCGCTGGAATTCCGCTGTGATTGAGGCAGGCTTCCCTGAGTTTACGCCCAGTGCTGAATATCTGCGTGATAGTTTCATGCACTTGTGTAATATTTTCAGGGCATCAGGAATAGATACGCTCTCAGATGTGAAGAAATTTCTTGCTGACATTGAAATTGATAACAAGGGAATACGTCAGCTTCGGACACTTCATGACACATTCAGGAATAATAATACAAAATGGAGAATGGATCCGTTCTCGGCGTTATTCCTGTTAGTGTTAAATTTCAGGTGGGAATATCTCAAGGATAAAGATCTGGTAAAGCTCAACATCAAGAAAGGTTCTGACCGTATAAGCGGCACAGATTAAAATGATTAAAATTAATATTTCAGGGGGAATTTTTGCAATGCGATCAATTATTTTATGGGCAATAGTCTCATATCTTATCGGCTCATTTCCAACGGGCTATGTAGTAACGAAATTATTCCACAAGGATGAATCCGGCAAAAGGGACGGGCTTGATATTCGTTCAATCGGATCAGGTGCAATCGGAGCAACTAACGTAGGGCGTGCAATGGGTCCGGTGTGGTCATGGTTCACTGCAATAGTAGACATGCTGAAGGGTGCATTTGCGTTATTACTTGCGGCACATATCGCTGAACCTGAATCACAGCAGACGATTATGGCTCTTGCAGGCTTTGCGGTCGTACTGGGGCATATATTCCCGGTGTGGCTGAAATTCAAAGGCGGAAAAGGTGTAGCAACTTCATACGGAACGATATTATTCATCTGGCCGTATTACTCATTCGCAGTTGTGCTTTTATGTGCGGCTATATGGTACATCATCAGAGGAACAACGCGTTATGTCTCTCTTGCGTCAATGGTCTCACTGTCGGCAAGTGCATTATTCCTTGCGATGCTCGGTGCTCCGGGAGTATTTATTATGCTTTCGGCAGGACTGTCTGCACTCGTAATCTTCAGTCATCGTGAAAATATTGTGCGTCTGATGAACGGAACGGAAAACAAGTTCAAAGGCTAAAGCCTCAAAAAATTTCGGGGACTCCTGAATCAAATCAGGGGTCTCTTTTTGTATGCTATAGTTTGTATGCTATAGTATGAATATCACTCAAAGGAGGTATAACGTAATGAAGAAATTTGCAGTCATTCTTGTATTTGTGTCAGTCATTCTCACAGCGTCATATGCAAATGCACAGGCACGCACCATTGTAATGCTTCACTTCGACAAATCGCCATTAACTGACGAATGCGGCGGCACATGGAAAGCAGAAGGCAGCCCGGTAATCTCAGATGTGAATCCAAAAACAAGCGCAGTATCTCCGCGTAATGTTCTTCAGCTTGACGGTGAATCATATTTGCAGAAAGAAAACGGAATAATCTTAGGCGGAAAGGATTTCACAATTGACGGCTGGGTATATATAGATTCAACCTGTCATACGCAGTGGGCAAGAATATTTGAGTTCAACACGTCAGAAAACGGAACAGCTAACAGAATTCTTTTATGCAGGCACGGAGGAGGACCATGCTTTGCAGTGAATGATAGGATCTTCGATGATATAAGAGGCTATATCGATGAGGCGTTTCACTTTGCATGTGTCTATGAGCATGAGAAGAAAACAATATCTTTTTATATCAACGGTGAGCTGAAAGGGAAAATAGAAACGGGAATACCTGCACGGAAATATAATCTCGCGTACATAGGCAAATCAGCAGCAAATGATCCTCTGTTTACAGGAGCAGTATGGGAATTCAGAGTTACGGAAGGTGCTGCATTATGGACAGAAAATTTTGCTCTTCAAAGCGCAGCTACAATCAAGCCTTCTCAAAATGCACACGCAATAACATGTCCGTATTGCGGATCTCACCTGAAGATCACAGTTGAGAGATTACAGCCCGAAGAATAAAGAGTAAAGAAAGAAATATTAACGGCCTCCCTGAAATTAAATCGGGGAGGTTAATTTTTTGCCTGAGCGTTATCAAACATGTTGAAGAATACGAATTTGAATCTGCAAAGGTCTTCGTCTTTTTCGTTTATGATGTCAGCATCGATATAAAATATTCTCCGTCCTGCCTTGCGTACTTTGGCTGTGCATATTAACTTCTGTGCATCCCTTGAGCCTCTCAGATAATCGACATGGCCGTTAATAGTTACGCCGTTTCCCCCTGCACTGAGAAACGCAACGCCTGATGTATCATCTGCCATAGTGAATAAGACTCCGCCGTAAGGAATGCCATAAGGATTAAAGTGATACTCCTGAAGCTCAAGTTCACTTACTGCTCTTCCTTCTCCGATCTCAACGAATCTGAATCCTGTCTTGCATTCAATATCATTCTTCAGAACGTCGAGTGCCTTCGTGTTGTCTTTGATGTCATAGCTCATGAAAATTTATTTACTCTCCTGTGAAAATTTAATTAGATTATAAGCGTGATTTGACAAAAAAAGAATATGCATGTAAAATTTGCGCTCGTTGGAAAATTTAAAATAGACTAAATATTTTTGAAGGTGTTATTATGACAGACGAAACCGGGAGAAGAAGATCCAATAACCTGATACTGGACACAGCACTTCTTGACTTCTATGCTGCGGCAGATGACATGCATTTAAGCGAGGGATTAATTTCAATCCTGAGTTACCCGGAACGCAGAGTCGATGTTTCCGTTCCTGTTGAAATGGATGACGGAACAGTGAAAGTGTTTCATGGCCACAGAGTACAGCACTCGACAGCATTAGGGCCGTCAAAGGGCGGTATCCGTTACGCAATGGATGTAACTGGTCAGGAGTGCGAAGGTCTTGCGATGTTAATGACGTGGAAGTGTTCACTCGCAGGTATACCCTACGGCGGCGGCAAAGGCGGAATTTGCTGTGATCCGACGAATATGTCGCGCAAAGAGAAAGAAAAGATGTCGAGAACTTACGGTGCAAGAATCGCGCCCATTATCGGCAGATGGTCAGACGTTCCTGCTCCTGATATGTATACGGGCGGTCAGGAAATGGTCTGGATCATGGATACGATATGCAAGATGCTGGGACATTTTGAGCCTGCAATGCTCACAGGTAAGCCCATTGATTACTGGGGTGCACCGGGCAGAACTGAAGCAACCGGAAGAGGAGTAGCGGCGTGTGCATTTGAGATCATGAAGCAGAAAGGCTTAGACCCAACGAAAATGACAGCAGCAGTTCAGGGATTCGGCAACGTTGGAAGCTACACTGCAAAGATACTCAACGATGCAGGCGTTAAGATTGTCGCAATAAGTGATACGACAGGAACGTATTATAACCCGAAAGGAATCAATGTCGCGAAGGCATTTGAATACATGAACACGAATCCCGGCCACAGAGGAAGAAAACTCACGGGATTTGAGAAGGAAGGCTGCGAGAAACTCGGACTTGATGATATTCTCTTTGTCGACTGCGATTTCTTCTGCCCATGCGCACTTCAGGGTGTCATCAACAAGGACACGGCCGGAAAAATTAAAGCGAAATACATCGTTGAAGGTGCAAACAGCCCGACCACAACCGAAGCAGATAAAATTCTTGATGATGCAGGGATTATCGTTGTGCCGGATTTCTTAGCGAATGCAGGCGGCGTTATCGGATCATATTTTGAATGGGCGCAAAACCTTCAG
>JAFPWQ010000075.1 GCA_017394925.1 Synergistaceae bacterium | reverse complement strand
TCATTCCTGCAATCATTATCTTTCCAGGTATCCCAGAAGGCCGTCTTGCATTGCTGAAAAATTTAGAGAGCAGTCCCAATTTAATCATCCCTTCATAAAAAAGAACATAAAAAAGTTTTACTGCTCAAATTATACACTATGCTATTTACAGCAGTGAAAATGATTTTAGAAGCAATGTCCAGAGAAAAATAGTTATGACTGACAGAACAGTTGTTGCGCATACAATCTGACCGGCTAAATCACCGTCAGCACCCATTGCTACAGCCATAGGATATGAAGCTACTGCTGTAGGAGCGGCGAATACGATCATCATTGCGCACAGGCTTTGACCCCTGAAGCCCATAATAACCGAAAGAGGCATAAAGATTACGGGAACGATGAACATCCGAAGGAATATTGCCCAGAGTAACGGCTTTATGTCCGACTGCAATTTAGGCATGTTCAGACCTGCACCCAGTGAGAAGAAGCTGACGGTTGTAGTTGAACTTGAAATGCTTCGAATCACTGACCAGACCGGCGATATTATCGGAATGTTCAAGAGCTTGAATGCAAAACCTAAAATTGCTCCGACAATCAGAGGCGTTTTCAGTACAGCAATAAATAGCTTTAACGGGTCAGCACTGCCTGAGCGATTCAGTTCTAATATTATCGCCGAGAAAATATTAATTGCAGGTATAACTACCATTCCGGTTATGATGACTACGCGCGTATTCCCCTCACCGTATAATGCCTCTGCAACGACAATTCCGCACAAAAGATAATTACATCTCAGTAATGCCTGGCCGATAACTGAAGACTTATTGCCGTCCTTCGTGATGAATTTCGGAATCGTTAAGCTCAATATGAACAGGACAGTTAAGCACACGGCCGCAAAAATCATTTCACGTTCAGCGAAGCCCTGCGTAAAATCCATGTCGTAAATATTCTTAAAGAGCATTACGGGCATAAATATCTTGAAGATGACGCGGTCAAACTGTTTCATGGCCTCACGCGTAACCATTCCGTTGATGCGCGAGAAACTCCCAAGTGCCATTAAGAGCATCATGGGAGCTACAACGTTTAATGCCGCAAAAAAACTATCATACATGAATCATATCCTCACTAGACCTGAAAGCCTTACAGCCTCAGCAATGAAATTTTCATACATGACTTATATCCTTGCCACACCTGAACGTCTTGCAGCTTCGGCAACAGCACGTGCAACCGCAGGACCGACACGTGAATCAAATGCCGCAGGAATAATATAATCAGGGCTTAATTCTGAATCACTTACGAGTGAGGCTAATGCATGTGAAGCCGCAACTTTCATGTCCTCGTTAATGTCTCTTGCTCTCACGTCAAATGCACCTCTGAAGATTCCGGGGAATGCTAAGACGTTGTTAATCTGGTTCGGGAAATCACTCCGGCCGGTCGAGATTATTCTTGCGCCGGCGGATTTAGCTTCGTCAGGGAAAATTTCAGGTGTAGGATTCGCACACGCAAAGATAATTGCATCTTTCGACATTGACCGCACCATGTCCTGATTAACTGAATTCGGAGCTGACACGCCGATAAATACATCTGCACCTTTCATTGCGTCAGATAAATTGCCTTTTATGCCTTCAGGATTAGTTACTTCGGACATTTCGCGTTTAATCCAGTTCATGCCATTCTCACGGCCGCGATATATTATCCCGTTTCTGTCGGACAGAATTATATTCTTAGCTCCTGCTGAGAGTAATAGCTTCGTGATTGCGATTGCCGCTGCTCCTGCTCCGCTGACTGCAATTTTCACGTCTTCAAGTTTCTTGTTCACAACCTTAAGTGCATTAGTGAGACCTGCAAGCATAATTACGGCTGTTCCGTGCTGATCGTCATGGAAAATCGGAATGTCGCATCTCTCTTTCAACTTGCGCTCAATCTCAAAGCATCGGGGAGCTGCTATATCTTCGAGATTAATCCCTCCGAATGACCCCGATATGTTATAGACAGTCTCAACGAATGCATCAACATCTTTAGTTTTCACGCACAAAGGGAACGCGTCAACACCTCCGAATGCCTTGAAGAGTACACATTTTCCCTCCATAACGGGCATTCCTGCTTCAGGGCCAATATCACCGAGTCCGAGTACTGCGCTTCCGTCTGTAACTACGAGACAGAGATTATGCCTGCGTGTTAGCGTGTAACTCTTCGTGATGTCCTTCTGAATCTCTAAACACGGCTGAGCTACTCCGGGCGTATATGCGAGCGATAATTCTTCTTTCGTTGATACTGGAACTGTCGATACAACTTCGATTTTTCCCTGCCATTGTTCATGACACTTTAATGATTCCTTCATGTAGTCCATAATCCGCAAATATTCCTCCTGTGAAAGATATATGCGAATAATCATACAACAATTTTTGCGTTCAGGAGTTCAAAGCATCACGTATTGCTTCAAGCCATGCATAGCCGTATCGTTCATCAGGTTCGATATATGATCCTTCTGACCATTCATTCCATGCATTGAGAAATATATACTGGCGTGTGTATTCTTCGCGGACTTTTTTCACAAGACGTGTCATGTATTCGCGGAATTTTTCAGGTGTTGCTCCAAGAAACATACTTCCATCTTTTCTTCTGGGAGTTTCATCGTAATCCTTGAATGCTCCGGCGATACACATTTTGTCAGCCTGAATATCTTTAAGATTGATCTGCCATATTTCATCATAGTTATACACCGTTAATTTTTTTTTATGCATTGCACCTTTCATTTTTTGTAAAGTTTTAAGCAGTCCTAAAGAATCAAGAAGCTGTTTGACTATATATTTTGCAGTGGAAGGTCTTCTAGAGTTGTGTATTTTTTTTTTTGAAGTTGTATATTTTTTTTGCAAAATTTGGCTGCCTCTGTATGTATGTATCAACAGAAAGCTCATTACATGTTCCAGTCATGCAGTCAAAAAATGATGGTAAATCTGCTGCTATAACAATTCCCGGAAATCCGTTTTCTTTCACTCTTTCACGTATATATTGAATCTTTTCATCAACTTCAGGGATCTCATTAGGCTTATAAATTATGAAGAAAGGTTTACCGTCTTCCTTAATGTATCTCGGATCTGCAAAGAATTCGCAAAGATAATCTACATGACGCTTCAAATCATCCTTATCAGAATAATCTATCTCCGCTATTATTTCATTGCCGCCGCCGTCCCATGTATTTCTTGTCCAAGTTTCATTGGGCCAATGAAGACAAAAAGGTATATCGACATTAGGATTATGCAGCATTCTTTCAAGAGGCTTCTCTAAAAGTTTATGCCCTTCCTTGAACCAGTAGTGATAATAACAGAATCCATATATGCCGTATTTCTTTGCGAGTTCTGCCTGCGATTCCATTACTCCGTCATCAAGAAGACAATAATAATTTTTGTTCAGCGGCACTCTGGGCTGATAATGTCCTTCAAATAACGGAACTGCTTTCTTTACTGTTGTCCATTCGGTGAAGCCTTTTCCCCATGCTTTATCGTTTTCCGGGATTGTATGAAATTGAGGTAAGTAATATGGTATTACTTTGACATCTGAGACAGCATTTTGGCTGTTGGCTGTTGGCTGCTGGCTGATTATACAGTTGTTATCTGTCATCGTCAATCTCCTTTCTCAAAAAATTTTTATAATTCTATCACTATCACAGAAAAAAAGAGACCCGAATTTGTTTCAGGCCTCACATAAACTTTTAGCCTCCGTAATATTTAATTAATGCCTGCGTTCCGTTCTCAGAGAAGCCATCAGATTCAAGTTTCCTGTAATGACTCATGACAGTAACAAGCACATCAAGATTCAAATTTTCCTTATTTGATTCATCAACAGCAAGCAGTAAATCTTTCACGAAATGTTTTATCGAGAAGCCCGGCGTAAAATCACGGTCAAGTATTCGCGGTGCAATAGTATCAAGCTGTTTAGATCCTGCCGCACCAGTCGAGACAGCACGCAGAAATTTCGACATGTCTATATCTTTTGACTTCGCATATGTCATTGCCTCGCATACCCCTGCAATAGTTCCGGCTATCATAATCTGATTCGCAAGTTTAGTATGCTGTCCCATTCCTGAACCGCCCATATAGTTTATATTAGTCCCCATTGCACGGAATAAAGGCAGACACGCTTTATAGTCTTCTTCATTGCCTCCGACCATTATTGAAAGTTTTGCTGTCTTCGCTGCTGATTCTCCTCCTGTTACAGGTGCATCAAGAACATGAAAACCCCGTTTAGTTCCTTCATCGTGAATCAATTTCGC
>JAFPWQ010000007.1 GCA_017394925.1 Synergistaceae bacterium | reverse complement strand
TCCATTGAACACGCCATTTCCGATGAGTGATCGCGGTCGAGGCCAAGCAGCTCATGAAAGAATGCCCTGAATCCTTCATGCCTTCGGAAAACTGTCATGCCCTTCCGCCTTCCTGCGTCTGTAAGGTGAAGTGTACCGTAGCGTTCATGATTCACGAGTTCAAGCTCCGACAATTTCTGAATCGTAGCCGTTACTGTCCCTTTCGTTATCTTCAGACGTTCGGCCAGATCCGTAACTGTTACGCTTCTTCCGGTGCTCTCAAGCAAAAATAATTCTTCAAGATAATCTTCAATTCTTGGGCTAAGCATTCGTTCAGCCTCCTATGATTTTATGTTCCTGTGTATTTCATTATATCCTGTCTTAACATTTTATTTTGTTTTGAGTTTCAATGCCTGTCCAAATGTTGCAGACTGATCTATATCGTCAATCACTCTTCCATGTTCGAGAATTATTTTTCTCTGCGCGACATCTCCGACTTCAGGATCATGCGTAACTATGATAATCGTAACTCCTTCTTCATGAAGTCTCCTGAATATGTCTACAACAATGCCTTCGTTCTCTTCGTCAAGATTACCGGTTGGTTCGTCTCCGAGTAAAATCTGCGGCGAGTTGATTAACGCTCTGGCAATGCATACTCTCTGCTGTTCTCCTCCTGATAATTGCGCCGGAAGATGATTTGCTCTGTCAGCAAGTCCGACCTTTGCGAGTGCTTCGAGTGCTTCTGATTCATCGGGCATTGAGTGATAATACTGCGCAACCATAACGTTCTCAACTGCTGTTAAATAGCTTATGAGATGAAACTGCTGAAAGATTAAGCCGATTTTATCTCTTCGTATGCGTGTGAGATTAGCGGCACTCTCTTTGCTGATGTCAACGCCGTCAAGTATAACGCTTCCCGTTGAAGGTGTATCCATACAGCCGATGATGTTTATCATTGTTGTCTTGCCTGAACCTGACGGACCCATGATTGAAAGCCAGTCTCCTGAATTCACGCTGAGATTTATATCTGCAAGTGCCTTAAGATTTCCGTATATTTTCGATACGTTGTTTAACTCAAGAATTTTTGATGACATGTTTTATCATTCTCCCTTCAGAACGATTGCAGGATGTATGTCCATAACTTTACGGACAGGTATTATTGACGCAAGTACAGTTATTGCTATGAATACGGCTATAGTTACAGGAATCAATGACCACTGGAAATTAATTGCCCGGCCGAATACATTTAAGCTAACTCTCTGTGCAAATTCAAAACCAAGAAACACACCTAATGCTCCCCCGATGAATCCTAAAAGAACACCTTCACCAAGTAATTCACTCATGACAAGTTTATTCTCTGCTCCGAGTGCCTTTTTCAGCGCAATCTCTTTTCGTCTCTCTGCTACCATTGCCGTCATTGTCGTATATACAGAAATCATTGTTATAATCAGCACAACAACCGTAACGATTAGAACAAGTGCCTTTAACTTTCCGAGTACTATATCCTGAGACTGTGTAAGTCTTCTAACTGCGCGGGGCTGTAATTCGGGAATTTCTTTCTCGATTCGTGAACACAAAGCTGAAAGTTCTTCTGCATCTGCAACTATGCTGCATTCAATTACATCTGCTCTGAAGGTATCACTGATTAATTCATCAAGCGTATCTATATCTGCAAAGATAAATCCTTCTTCAGCTCCTCCAGTCGTAACTATTCCTTTGACCGTGAATTTTTTTGCGAAGTTCTGATGTGCCAGATCTCTTTTCTGATTCTCTTCTGCGCTTAAATCCTGACGTGATGCTTCTGCCTGTTCTCCGTATTTCACTCCCTGAACCGTGAATGAATCGCCGACTCTGAGATTCAATGTGTCAGCAATCTCACGCCCGGCCATGACCTGACCCCATGAGCCTTCAATGTACCAGAAGGGACTGTTTTTTTCGGCCTGCGTTAAATCCGTGCCTGCAATAATATACGGCTGTTCGTTGATTTTAACTGTCTGATAGCGGTATGGTGCCATGCCCACGATTTTGTTTGAGCCGATAATATCCCGAAGTGTATTCATGACTTCACGCGTAATTTTCGATTCGCCTCTTGGAAGTATGATTAGATTCGCACCGTACGATCTGAATTCGCGCCCTAATTGCTCGGGAATGTCGTAATATATCGTAACCAGTCCTGAAAGTATCGTAGCACCGATTGCTATCGCCAACACTGCAATGATTAGTCGTGAGGCTCTGCGGATTAGTGAGCTTGAGACCATTTTTATATACATGCGTCTTCTGCTGCCGTGTCTTGTGCTATTTGCCATGTAAAACCTCCGTAGGCTTTAATGCCATTAAGTAACGTATTGCCGGTATACTTCCGATTAGCGTAACGAAGAATAAAATCACTGCCACGATTAAAATCACCATACGGGCAATCTCGATATATGACCCGAAGACTGTCTGACCGATTACCTGAGCGAATCCGATTCCGAGAAAATAGCCGATGATGCCGCCGAGTAAACCCGTAATCATGACTTCAGCGAGTACAAGCAATGCAATCTCCCAGTTATATGCGCCTAATGCCTTCAAGAGTCCAAGCTCCTGACTCCGTTCGATTACGCTTGCAGTGATTAGATTCGATATTGCGAGTGCAGAACCGATTGAACTCAGAATAGTTATCAGAATCATTAACAGTGTCGTCTTGTTCAGGATAGTGCCCTCTGATTCTGCAACCTGTCTTACGGGTTTTGCTACTCCGTCCCTCACAACTTCCTGAATCTGATGACATATCGCGCTGACGTATGCAGTGCAGTACCATGTCTCATATTCTTCGGGCGATAAACTTCGGGGATCCTGTGCAGCCTTACGGGCTAAATCATTGTCGGGTGTAGTGAGTGCTGATACTTCGATTGATGAGACCTTGCCGGGAAGAT
>JAFPWQ010000074.1 GCA_017394925.1 Synergistaceae bacterium | reverse complement strand
TTCTTGTGCCGTTAATCATGTGGTTCATTTTCTACAAGCTGCTGACGGTTAATATTCCAATGGGAGTATTGCAGCCTCTGCGTGAATTCGTAGACAAGATTTAAGGAGGCGTAATCATGAACTGGGGTTTATTATTCGATAGCTACGTAAATGTTTTCTCAAGCGTTCAGGTAATCGCCATGACGTTACTCGGTGCGTTAGGCGGCATTCTTTTAGGAGCAGTACCCGGAATGACCGCAACAATGGGTGTAGCATTACTCATTCCGTTTTCATTCGGTATGGATTTGATCCCGTCTATAGGTCTTTTACTCGGAATTTACTGCGGGGGTATGTACGGCGGATCTATTTCTGCGATTCTGATTCATGCGCCTGGAACACCCAGTGCGGCGGCAACATTGCTTGACGGTTACCCGATGTGCCAGAAGGGTCAGGCAGGCAAAGCATTATCGATTGCGATGTTCTCTTCGTTCTGCGGGGGAGTGTTAGGTGCATTGATCATGACGTTCTTATCGCCGTTAGTCGCACAGATGGCCATGAAATTCACAAGTGCAGAAATGCTTATGCTTGCGTTTTTCGGATTGTCAGTAATCGTATCAATTTCGGGGAAGTCAATCGCAAAGGGATTAATCTCTGCATTTTTTGGTTTATTGCTTGCGACTGTCGGACAAGATCCTACGTATGGTGCAAGAAGATTCATTTTTGGATTCAGGCCGTTGTTGTCAGGCTTCTCATTCATTCCGACATTAATAGGCTTATTTGCAATTGCCGAAGTCATAGCCGGAGTTGAAAGAATAATCAGCGGTGAAGAGAAGCAAATGAAATCCGAAGAGAAAATAACAAACGTTCTGCCGGATTTCAAGACGATAAAACAGATCTGGCTTAATATAATTTCAGGCGGCATAATCGGAACATTCATAGGGGCAATACCCGGTGCAGGCGGAGATATTGCCGTGTTCGTATCTTACGGATTCAATAAGAGTTCATCAAAGCACCCGGAGTTATGGGGAACAGGAATCCCGAACGGAGTCGCGGCAACTGAATCTGCGAATAACGGCTGTTCAGGAGGCGCAATGATCCCATTGTTATCTCTGGGAGTACCCGGTGATGCAGTTACTGCTGTTCTGCTCGGCGCATTCATCATGAAAGGCATTCAGCCCGGACCCATGATGTATGTCAATGAACTTCCGACAGTCTACAGAGTATTTGCGGCTCTCATGCTTGCGAATCTGGCCATGCTTTTAGTCGGCTGTGCAGGCGTTAGATTCTTCGCACGTATCGTATCGGTCGAAAAGAAAATGCTTTATCCGATTATACTTGTCGTTTCATTACTGGGTGCATTCTCAATCAATAAAAATATATTTGATGTCGGCGTATGCGTTTTATTCGGTGTAATTGGTTATCTCATGAATAAATTTGAATTCCCGCTTTCGCCTATACTGCTTGCATTGATTCTTGGTCCGATGTGCGAACAGAATTTTGTGCGCTTTGTCGATGTGAATAACGGAAATTTCTGGGAGATTCTGAATCGTCCTATTGCTGTGGGATTCTTCGTTGTGTCAGTAGCTACGATTCTTTTCTCGATATACAATCAGCGTAAGATTAACATGAGAGAAGCCGAAAACAGAAAAAAAGCGGATAATGGCATAAGCAAATAAATAAGTAAATATGAAAATGCAAAACAGACAGGCACAATTTTAAGTCTGTCTGTATTTTTTATTCTGAATATTTTATGCGTGTCCCCAGAAAGTTACACCGCGTTTTGAATTCTCGTAGAACTCTATAATATGCCTTATCTCAGGGATATATTTTTCTTTATTCGCGATTGCATGTTCAAGTGATTCAGTAAAGCGTTTATTCTTATCATAAAGTTCACGGTAAAATCTTTGAATCTCTCTGCGCGATTCTGAATCAATGCCGCCTCTTTCAAGTCCGACTTTGTTTAATCCGGTTAATCTTAAAGGCTCACCAGATGCAAGCGTGTAGTGAGGCACATCTTTCGAGACCCTGTATAAGCCTCCTATCATGCAGTAATCGCCGATCCTCACGAACTGATGAACTCCGGCCATGCCCCCGAAGACCGTATAATCTCCAACCTCAACGAATCCAGAAAGCCCGACTTTATTCGCAATCGTAACATGATTTCCGACATGAACGTTATGTGCAAAGTGTACGCTGTCCATGATGAAACAGTCATCGCCGATTATTGTCGCATTCCCTTCTCCTGTGGCACGGTTCACTGTTACGTTCTCGCGAATCAAATTATTATTCCCGATTCGGACATACGAGACTTCACCCTTGAATCCGTGATCTTGGGGATCTCCTCCGATTGCTGTATACTCGCATATCTTGCAGTTGCTTCCGACTGAAACATAATCATGAATGCTGACGAACCCGACAAGCTCAGTTCCTGATCCGATTTTCACTTTGTCGCTTATCACGCAGAACGGGCCGATTTTTACTCCGTCTTCGAGTTCTGCCTTCGGTGAAACGATTGCTGACGGGTGAACAATGACGCTCAATTTGCGGCCTCCTGATTCTTATCGAGAGTGTCAGCTACGATTGTGAGAAATTCTGCCTCTGCTACTACTTCACCGTCAACGTATGCTTTTGCTTTTGCCTTTGCCGATGTTGAGCGTACATTCGTGAGTTCTGCCTTCGTTACTAGCTTGTCGCCTGGTCTCACTGGCTTTCTGAATCGTGCCTTGTCGATTCCAGTTAAGAATGCTATTTTGTTTTTCTGTTCTTTTCCCAGTTTGATGCCGAGTAAAACGCTCGTTACTTGTCCCATGCTCTCAAGAATCATTACACCGGGCATCACGGGGTCATCCGGGAAATGTCCGTTGAAGAACGGCTCATTAATCGTTACGTTCTTATAGCCTGTTACAGTCATATCGTCATAGTCCGTTATTCTGTCGACCATCAAGAACGGATAACGCTGTTTTAATATTTCTTTCACTCCGAATATATCAATTTCCGGCATGTTTTTATTCTCCTCTCATTTTTTCATCTGTGCTCTTATTTTTTCTGACAGCCTCAAATGTAATTCATGTCCTGCCTTCATAGCTATTATATGCGCATTTAATTTTCTTCCGGCTGATGCAATATCCCCAATTAAGTCCAGCACTTTATGCCTCACAAATTCATCTGGCCAGTGAAGACCTCCTGATGCCTGAATTCCATTCTCAGAGACTGCAATCGCGTTGTCCAGTGATCCGCCTAATGCCATTCCGTGAGAACGTAAATATTCTATGTCAGACAACATTGCGAATGTCCTTGCGCTTGAAATCTCACGGTAATAATTCTCAGGCGTTAATGTGAAATCAAAAACCTGCGCACCGATGTATTTATATTCAACCGTGTACGTTATGCGAAATTCATCACAGGGAAACGCAGCAACAAATCTTGTTTTGTCTTCACCGTAGACGATTAAAGGCTCAGTGATTCTAAATGCGTCTTGCGAGTCGTCATCTTTCATGGCCATGTGCTTCATAATCTCATCGCATAATGTTTTCGCACAGCCATCGAGAGCAGGCATTTCTCCTCCCGTAACGCTGACACGAACACCTGAATATATTCCCACTCCGTAAAGCCCGGATAATATATGTTCACACGTCCTGATTCTTTCGCCGTCAGGAAAAATATAATCCGAGCCTCTGTTAGTCCCATTGAGATTAAGATTCGTTATCGGCGTATCATTCAGCATAATCATATCTGAATCGCACGGCTCAATCTTCACTTCGCATTCACGCCCGGAATGCAGGCCAATCCCTTTTAATATTATTTTCCCGTTTAGCCTCATGATTTTTGCAGAGCCTCTACTTTTTTCTCAAGCATTCTGATTCTCTTATACAGCACCGGCAAGTCAGCGGCAAGAACTAATGCGCGTTTGGCTTCGTTATGCGGTCTTGCAGGAAAACCTGACACAACAGAATTCGCTGGAAGGTCATTCGTTACACCTGAACGCCCTGCTATTATCGTATTTGCGCCTATGTGAACATGATCCGTTATTCCCGCCTGAACTGACATAGTTACATTGTCATCAATAACACTGCTGCCTCCGATACCAGACATCGAACAGATTATGCAGTTCTTCCCGACATGCACGTTATGCCCTATCTGAACCTGATTGTCTATCTTCGTTCCTGAGCCTATAACCGTATCGCTCATTGTGCCTCTGTCTATTGTGGTACATGCGCCGATTTCTACATCATCACCGATAAGAACGCCGCCCATTTGAGGAATTTTTATCAGACCTTCATGTGTGCGTTCAAATCCGAATCCATCACAGCCAATCACAGCCCCAGAATGAATAATGCAGTTCTTCCCGACATGAACATTTTCGAGTAATACCGCGTGAGGCTCAATCACCGTACCTTCTTCAACAATGCAGTTATCTCCGACATATGCGAACGGAGCTATATATGCCTCTGGTGAAATTTTTGCTGAGGGTGAAATTTCTGCTTTGGGATTTATGCCTTTGAGCCTGCGTTTATGTTCGGTGAAAATTTCTGCGAATTTCGGAAGTAATGCACGGGGATTTTTGCAGATTATGCCGTCATGATTCGATTCGTCAAAAAATTCTCCGGGAGCTGCAATCGGGATTTCATGATTCAAATTTTCGAGTGCTTTCTTGTCCCAGATTACGCAAAGTGATTCAGAGTCTGCGTTTTCAGGAGGGGCAATGCGTTTTATTTTATGATTTGAATCTCCTGACACGCTTATTGATTCGTCTTTTAATTTTTCTGCGAGTGATGCTAACGTCATCTCACTCATTATATTTTCATTCCTCCTTTTGATTTACAGGTGCCATGTTCCGCGTATACCTATTTTATTATCACCTGTACTATCATAATATATTTCAATTGAAACATGTTCATCAAGAATATAGCCTAAAGCAGCCTCGTGAGCATCAAGTTCGGGACTGTAACGCCATAATACATAAGGCCGTTTTATTCTGACGGGTATATACTGAAATCTGAAAAAGTAATTATTATCCGGCCATTGATTTTCGATGCCTGCCCAGAAATTATTGAATAACTCAAAGCGTCCGCCTATCCTGTGAGTGATTCCGAAATCATTAAGCGAGACTAAAAGCTCTGCGTAAAACTCAGTGTGAAGACTCCAGTTCGGACGATAACCGAAGAATGCTCCGGCTTCAGGATAACGGTTATTCAGTCCTGCATAAGCTGATACCCACATCTGAAACGATAAATTTTCACTGTCAACGCGTGCTTCAAGTCCTGAAATTTTGCCCGGAGAAAATTTTACGCTCGCGAATGCTTTCATGTTCTCGACCGTGTGCCGATCTTCAAGAAATTCACGCGCAAAGGTTTCTATTTCAGATTTGTGAGCTTCTGCCCATTTCACTGGGACACCGATTAACGGCGATAATGCAGGAATAAGAATCGATTCAAGATATGAATGCAGCATTACGGGTATGATTCGCGAATATATTTCTGGTTTCACAGCAAGTATCATTGAGTCGCCCGGCCTGAATGACAAATTTACGAGCGTGCTTTGATTCGCAATATATATTTGCTGTGTGAAATTCCAGCCTGGAAGACGCACATCAACAATCTCCTTTATTCTTTCACGCAATGCCTCATCTGCCCATGTCAATGCGCTCTGTGGCAATTCATCAACGATACTTGCAATTTCTTCGGGCATTCCGGCAGTATCATTCACGAACCATTGAAGAGACATTCCGCGTAAATCCGGCGATAAGATTTTCACGTCAGCATGAATCATTTCTTCTTCATGAGGCACAAAAAAAATTGCAGGCTCTTCACGTCCTGCCTTAACATGAACGTCATAACCTGCAAATAATCTCGATGCTACGATTGCTAATGTCCCTTCACGGTCTGTATACGGTGTATCAGGAATCTCAGACCATACAGCATTTAAGCTCCTGAGTACAGCACCTTCAAGCCACGAGGGTATACCTGATACAGTGAGTGCGTAACCATGAGACGCATAACATAACAGGACAGCTAATATGCTAAAACATTTCGCCGAAACCGAAATACGTCCTGTTTTCGTCTTCACCCTTCGCATAGTCCACTCGTAAATTTCCGAACGGTGTTTTTACTCTTATTCCAAGTCCGAAATTATCGTGATAGTTCTTCCAGTCCATTGTTGTGTCTGCATTGCCGATGTCATAAAATCCCACGACTGTGAACGCAGAACTAACCGGGATTCTCAGCTCAAAATTGCCCAGATAAAAATTGCTTCCCTCGAATGAACGCGAATTATATCCTCTGAGTGAATTCATTCCTCCGAGTGAATATCTTGCGAATGAAGGCAATTCATCTTCAGTTGCAGACCCGATTCTGACTCTCGCCGCAAATAATAACGGGTTCTCATCTGTCCATGAGCCGCTTGTGTCCGCTATACCTGCTATTGCCTGATTCAGTGAAACGTATAATCTTGCCTGCGTCCAGTACTTTAAGTAGCTGTATTCTCCGCCGAGAACTTTTACTGCCTGCTCTAAATTCGTATCCCACACAAAGCCTTTTGAATATGGCGAATATACATCGCGTTTGTCCCACACAAGCTGAAGCTCTACTGTCTGGTTAGTTCCGTCCCACGGGGTTAAGTCATCCATGTAGCCGGGTATAGCATTGTGCATATTCTCATAGTCTGCGTGTTCATGCCTTAACGTTAAGAACCAGCTCCAGTCTTCATTTGAAAACTTTTTGCCGAGACCAGCATATACGCTTATGGTCTTTTCATCGTATTCAAACTGTTTTCTGCCGCGGCGATAATAATATCTGTCGTCATAGTGCCTGTATCTTGCGCCCAAGCTCCAGCCGAATGTTTTCGCATCCATGTAGGGACTCGATAAACTTGTCCAGTATGTCGCATCATCGCCCTCATTGAAGCCTATCTCGAATTTAATTCCGCGTCCGAATACGTTCGTATCGCTGTACGTTAAGCCTCCTGCAATGCCGCTCTCTGTTCCGTATGCGAGATTCAGTCCGATTGAGGCCGTGCGTTTCTCTTTCACCGTGATGATTAAATCCACAAGTCCGTCTGAATCTTCCGGGACATCAAAGGCTACGTTCACGTCTTCAAAGTATCCGAGTCCCTGTAACTTTCCAAGCTGGTGCCGGAAATGCGTTACGTTGAATACATCGCCCTGTTTGATTTTTATCTCGCGCCTGATGACATACGTTTTAGTTTTCGTGTTGCCCTGAATGATTACATCTCCGACTTTAGGCTCAAGAATCGTTACGTAAATATTTCCGCCGTCAATCTGAACGTCTGACACACGAACCATTACATAGCCGTCTTTGTGATATTTTTCCTGTATTCTGTCTAAATCATTCCTGAAGAAATTTCGGTTAAACGTTGTGCCTTCCTGTGATAATACTTCATGCATGAGCTGCTCACTCGTGTAAAGTGAATTGCCCGTGAAATTAATTGATTCGATAACTGGATTCTCACGCACCGAAAACATTATGGATACTCCGCCGCCTTCGGGCCTCATCTCAGCATCAGCGAACGAAAAGAATCCCTGATTGTATATCGCTTCAATGTCCGAACGAATCATATCACGGCTCATTATCATTCCCGGCTTCGTGTCTACAACGTTCAGAATATATTCACTCGCTATATTCTCATTGCCCGTAACACCGACTGATGTTATCTGAACGAATGAATCATCAGCTGAATATGCTAATGACGGAACAAGAATTAAAATCAATACGGCTAAAAATTTTATATGCTGTCTCATAGCACTTAAACACTCCCCTTCCCGGATTTTTATTTCTTTATGCTTATCACTGAAGTATTTTCCTTCAATGCCCTCTGTCCTGTCTGAACAAGTGAAAGAACTTTATCATACGGAACTGTCTTTTGTGAGGCCTGACGCGTTACTGTTTTGACTGCAGGCTTATTATCTGATTTTCTCTGCGTAACCTGTCTTCGTGATATTTTTCTCTGCGGTGATTCGGCCTTCATAGCTTTTGCGTCATGCTTTTCATGCTTTTCTTCTTTTTCGTTTTCATGTTCGTATTCGCGGACAATTATTATTGGCTTAGGATTACTCTGAGTTAATGCTTTCATCTCTTCCCTGACGCTTTGAACAGGCACATTATCTTTTGCAATTGGCCCGACATGAAAGAGAATCACAATCACAGCCAGTGAAACACATTTGAGAACGCGTATTATTCCGTTGAATGATGATTTATGCACAGGAGATTTAACTTTCTGCCACACGTCATTACGTAAGTTCTCAAGATCTGCGCGGGCACATTCGGCATCCATTAATGCATTTTCGATTGCTCCGTCGCTGTATGATTTCTTCATTCGTTCAAGCCAGCGTATTATCCCTGCTACTTTCCTGTCCACTGTATGATGTCTCACACTCACACCCCCTCAATACCAAGCCAGCCCCGAATTTTTGCGATTGCCGTGCGTCTCAGCCTGTATACATGACTGACATCAAGTTTCTTTTCGCTTGCAACGTCTTTAGGTTTCTTGCCCTCAAAGAATAATGCATTTACGATTTCGGCTTCCCGTCCTTCAAGTTTTGATATGCTCTGTGAAACATCAAGCCATTCATCGCCTTCGTAACTGTCATTTTCATCTGAAGGGATTAACCATTCATCCGGGACAGGCAACGGAGCTTTTTTTTCTGAACGTTCGAGCATGTTAATTATCTGGCCGTGAATTTTATGATATGCATAAGTAGAGAATTTAAATTCGCGTTCAGGTTCAAATTTATCTACTGCACGGATTAACGCAAGCATTCCCTCCTGAATAATATCCTGTTTAAGCTCATTGTCCGTTACGTGAATCTTTCCTGCAATCCAGAAGACTAAAGGACGATATGCAACGATTAGCTCTTCTCTGGCTTCAATATCACCATCGCGGCATAAAAGCCATAATTCATGTTCACGTTCAGGCTCTAAGCTCATAGTTTGCACCCCACACAGGCAATTTCTCACCGTAAGCACCGGCTCTTATGTGTAAATCATCATTCATGAATGCAAGACACGCACGGCCGTAACGCATTTCGATTCCGCTCATTGAACAGTTAGACACGTCCATATTCCATGTCTTATGGGGATTCAGACCAGTGAAGACTGCATAAAGCGCACGCATGATTCCTCCGTGTGAGACCGCGATTATTCGTTTATGATTGCCTGCAAGAAATTTATTCACGGCACGCGATAATCTTTCACTGAGTTCCGGCCATGTCTCTGCACCTTCAGGAGGATTAAAGAACGGGTCTGCTCTCCAGCGCGAAAATATTTCATGCTGTTCATGATCCAGACCATTAATTGATTGTCCTTCCCATGATGCAAAATTTATCTCTTCAAGTTCATCGAGTACTATGGGCTTCATGTTATGACGTTCTGCAATTGCCTGAGCAGTATATAATGCACGGTCAAGAGGACTGGTGTAAATCACATCGGGAGGCCATGAAGATAAACGTTCAGCTAATGCATGAGCCTGACGCTTTCCTTCTTCTGTGAGCTGTACGTTAGTTTTTCCCTGAAAACGAAATTCTTTATTCCATTCAGTTTGTCCATGACGCGCTAATATCACACGGCAGGGTTCTTTTGTATCTTGGGCTGTGTGTGTCAAAATATGTATGCGCCTCTCTCTTGATTCTTTTCTATGTAATTTTTGCAATTATAGCATGAGTGATTTTACCGTGTGTTATCATTACCAGAAAAAAAACGGAGACTGATTCACATTTATGTTAAGACCAGAAGAAAAAGCTGCTCTGTCATTGAGAGAACTTTATGAGTCTCATGGTTACTCTTTCTATAAGATGAGCCGCTTTGAAGAATATGATTTTTACGCGGACAAAAAAGATTTTCTTGCATCAAAAGCAATTCTCACATTCACCGACATAAACGGGAAATTAATGGCCCTTCGTCCTGATGTAACGCTCTCGATAATTAAACATGCAAAAGATTCAGGAGAGATTCAGAAATTCTATTATGACGAGAAAGTATATCGCGTACCCAAGAATGCGAATTCATTTCACGAGATCTCACAGGCAGGTATCGAATGCATCGGCGAACTCAATAATGAATCCGTCCGTGATGTGATTGAACTTGCAGTAATGAGTCTAAGATTAATCGCAGGGACTCGAAAATGCATTCTCGACATTGCAGACGCAGGAGTGATTACTGACTTGCTGAAGGGGAATCAGAAACGCGATGAGATTCTGAAATGCATAGCCGAAAAAAATATTCATGGCCTCAAGAATCTAAATGCACCCGAAAAATTAATCATGCTTGCAGAGATTCAGGACTCACCAGATAAAGCACTTCATGTTATTGATGAGATAACAGATTCAAATTGCCTGAAAGTGTTAGACGGAATGAATGAATACTATGATGAGATACGAATTGATTTCTCTGCTGTGAATAACCTGAATTATTATAACGGTATAGTTTTTCGGGGCTTCATTGAGGGAATACCAGAGAGCATATTATCAGGCGGGGAATACGACAATCTGATTCACATGATTGGAAGAGATAAAGATTCAAGAGCATTAGGTTTTGCGGTGTATCTTGATTTAGTTGAAAGAGGATACGATTCGCATGACTGATATTGAAATCTCAAAACGCAGACCGAATGATAAAGCGTATCTTAGACTCGCTGAAAGGGGAAATGATTCACATGCTTAACATTGCGCTTCCGAAAGGCAGATTAGGCGTTAAAGTGTATAAACTTTTTGCTGATGCAGGCTATGAATTTCCCGGAATGCTGGACAGTAACCGCAGGCTTGTGTTCGTGAATGAAGAACTCAATATGCGATGCTTCTGGGTCAAACCTTTTGATGTTCCTGTTTACGTTGAACGTGGAACAGCTGACATAGGCGCGGCAGGCAAAGATATATTGCTTGAGCGTAACCCGGATGTGTATGAACTTTCAGACCTCAAAGCAGGTTATTGCAGAATGGCGGTTGCAGCACGTGAAGATTTCACTGATGATTCACGAAGGACATTACGAGTAGCAACAGAATTTCCGAATATCGCACAGAATTATTATGCCGGACTTGGACGCGACATTGATATTATCACTCTCAGAGGCTCGCTTGAACTTGCGCCGGTGTTGGGCTTGTCTGACGTGATAGTCGATATAGTTGAAACGGGAACGACATTACGCGAAAATAATCTGCATGTCCTGAATTACATTGCGGATTTAAGCGCGCGGTTAATAGCAAATAAATCATCGTATAAATTCAAGAACGTGATAATCAATGAAATAATGAGGAGGCTCGAAAAAAATTCATGATAAGAATATTAAATGCGTATGAGTTCTTTGAGTTCAGAAAAAAGAAAGTAAGCATTCCAGATGTAAGTGCAAGTGTACGCGAGATAATAGAGAACGTGAAAGAGAACGGAGACAATGCAGTCAAAGAATACGAGAAGAAATTTGACGGCATAGAACTTGATTCACTTGAAGTAACGCAGGCAGAAATTGACGAGGCATTAAATGCAAC
>JAFPWQ010000006.1 GCA_017394925.1 Synergistaceae bacterium | reverse complement strand
CATTCTGAACCTCAATAACTTTTCTGCCCATGAACCTATGTCCGCTCGTGCGTCTTCCTGATGATATATCGCCGTATCTGAACGGGATTAATTTATCGTCAGCAAGTGCAAGTATCCATCGAATAGGCCGCGCGAATCTCACATTGCTTTTATCCCAGTACATACTCTTGGGGAATGTGAGACCTGCGATTAGATTCGTCATTATGTCGGGCAGTACATCAAGTGTATTTTTGCTTCCCTGTTTAACTTCAGCGACAATATATTTCACGCCGTTATATTCATGCTCTCTAAGTGCATCTATAGTTATGCCTCTGCTCTTTGCGAAACCTTCAGCGGCTCTCGTTGGGATTCCGTTCTTGTCGTATGCAGCTGAGACCGGCGGACCCTTCACGATTTCAACCTGTTCGCTTTGATTCTCGCTTACTCCTGTTATGAGCAGTACAAGCCTTCGGGGAGTTGCATATGTCTTAGCGTCTCTGAATTCGATTCGATTGGCCTTCAGTGAACTCTCTGCGTTACGTTTCAGCGTGTCTAATGCATCAGGAATGAATCTTGAAGGGATTTCTTCTGTGCCTATTTCGAGTATTATATTCTTAATCGCCATGTCCTAATCCTCCTCAAAGAATGTTCCTGCCGAATTCGTGAATTTATTCATTAACGGGAAATTCATTTCCTCGCGCTGTTTCCTGTATGCCTCTGCACATCTGCAGGCTAATGCTCTCACGCGGCCGATATAGCTCGTTCTCTCCGTAACACTGATTGCGTTTCTTGCGTCAAGTAAATTAAACGTGTGTGAACTCTTCAGCACATAGTCATACGCAGGCAGAACGAATCCCTTGTCTAAAATTCTTCCGGCTTCAGCTTCGTACATTGCGAACAATTGAAACAGCATGTCCGTATCTGCAATCTCGAAATTATAGTGCGAGTGTTCAATTTCACCCTGAAGATGAACATCACCGTATGTAACATTGCCCGCCCAGTTAAGATCATAGACGCTGTTCACTTTCTGAACGTACATTGCGATTCTTTCAATTCCGTATGTGATCTCAGCCGGTACGTTCTCCATGTCCAGGCCGCCAAGCTGCTGGAAGTATGTGAACTGCGTAATCTCCATGCCGTCAAGCCACACTTCCCAGCCTAATCCCCATGCACCCGTCGAAGGGTTCTCCCAGTCATCTTCAACGAAGCGTATATCATGTTCTGAAGGGTCAATGCCTAAGCTCGCGAGGCTCTGAATGTACAAGTCCTGAATGTTTGCCGGTGCAGGCTTGATTATTACCTGATACTGATAGTAATGCTGTAACCTGTTCGGGTTCTTGCCGTATCTGCCGTCTGAAGGTCTTCTTGAGGGTTCAACGTATGCTACTCTGTAAGGCTCAGGGCCAAGCACACGAAGAGCAGTAGCAGGATTCATTGTACCTGCTCCGACTTCAATATCATATGGCTGCTGAATCACACAGTCATGTCTTGCCCAGAAATTTTCGAGCCTGAAATATATTTCCTGAAAGTTCAAGTTAATTCATGTCTCCTTTCGTGTTTTTCACGTTCGTATATTTATCTCTGCGATGCTAATCTCTGATTGCCGCCTAAATATGGCATTGGGTCTACTTTAGTGTCATTCACGCGGACTTCAAAGTGTAAATGATTCGCCGTTGACCGTCCTGTGCTGCCGACATAACCGATTATCTGACCCTGCATTACTCTCTGGCCTTCTCTCACTGAAACACTGGAACAATGCGCATAGAACGTATGAACTCCGCTTCCGTGATCCATAAGAATAAAATTCCCGTATCCCCTGAATCCCATTGTCGAATTATTGCCTGTTCGTGTTATTACTCCTGTATTCGCCGCTCTAATAGGCGTTCCGTGAGGCATGGGTATATCTATGCCCTGATGCATGTGCTTGCCTCTCCATTTTCCGAACGGTGATGACACTTTGCCGTCAACAGGCCACATCATTCTGCCGTTGAGCCTCAGCATGTTGGGCGGTACGTAATTATTTTTCTTCGGAAGGTTATTCACGTCATAATATTTCAGATAGCCGGGTGTACCGTCGAATCTGTGATTTAAATCCGCAACTGAAGGTCTCTTAGGCGCGGCACTCTGAGGAAGTCTCACAACTTCAACTTTATCCCCCGAAATCATTAATCTCATTGGTCCGTTTGCAGGGTCTCCATTGGGCGAGAAAATGATTATCGGGTCCATTAGGCCGGGTATTTCAGGCTGTGATTTTCTAGCTTTTGCCGTGAGAATCTTATCGGGCTTCGCTGTCTCCTTAATCACATTCGCGGGTGAAGGTGCTGCTTTTGATTTTGCAGGCTGTACTGTCGGCATTGCTGTAACCTTTGCAACCTTCGTGTCTGATGCTGATTCTTCATGCGTGATTTCAGTTTTATGTGAAGGCTTTTCGGGCTGTTCGTACTCAGCAAGAAGGCTCTTAAGGTCTATTTCTGGTTCTGCTGGTTTAATTTCAGCTTTCTGTGCAGGAGCTTCTGCTTTATTCTCTGCTTTCTTTTCGGCTTTTTCGGATTCTGCTTCTGCCCTTTTTGCCGCCGCTTTACTGTTCACTGGGATTAATGCTGTCGGCTGCCATGCTCCGACGTTCTGCCATACTGAGAGCATATCCGCATGATTGGCCGGTAAATATATAACCTGTCCTGCTTTAAGCTCACTCTCTGATGTCTTGTTTGCCCATAAAACATCTTCGGGTTTCATGTCATGCATCATGCAGTACTGATTCAGTTCTTCGAGCGTCTTTGCTATATCATCGCCGAATGTAAGAGTCTTCCATTTTGCCGCGTATGATTCACCTGCTATCATGAGCGTTAATATTATGAGCGTTATCATCTTCCTGTATGTATTCAAGTTCACATCACTCCTTCTATGATTTATGCTGCTTATACTCTTTCCGTTACGATTCTGAATCCTGCACGGCCAAGTTCAGACCTGATTGATTCAATCTGTTCACTGTCTCTTGTTTCAAGTGCTATCTTAAGGAAACATGAATTTATCGCCATATTCGTATCTCCGTGATCATACGAAACGGCAACCACATTAGCACCGCATGCCGCAATAATCTCACTGACCTGCTGCAATTGTCCGGGCTTATCGACAAGTTCAATCGTCATGTTCACGTTTCTTCCTGTCATCATTAAGCCTCGTGTGATTACGCGTGAGAGGATATTCACATCTATATTTCCGCCTGATACAACGCATACTGTCTTTTTGCCTTCAATGGGCAGCTTATGGAACATGGCCGCCGCTACGGGAACTGCACCGGCACCTTCAGCGATTAATTTCTGTTTCTCGATTAATGCGAGAATGGCCGCAGCAATTTCATCTTCTGAGACGCATACAATATCATCAACGTACTTCGAGATTACCTCAAATGTAGTTTCACCTGGATTCTTAACTGCTATTCCGTCAGCAAACGTTGAAACTGATGAAAGCGATTCCCATTTGTGATCATGAAACGAGTTATACATCGAGGGTGCTCCTGCCGCCTGAACTCCGTAAATTTTCACGTCAGGTTTCAATGATTTAACCGCAAATGATATTCCCGAAATTAATCCTCCTCCGCCTACAGGAACTATCACTGCTTCAACGTCTTCAAGCTGATCTAAAATTTCAAGTCCAATCGTAGCCTGCCCCGCGATAACATAATCGTCATCATACGGATGAATGAACGTTGCGCCGGTCTCTTCGACAAGTTCAACTGCTCTGTCATGGGCTTCGTCATATGCTCCCTTCACAAGCTCAATATTTGCGCCTAACCTGCGGGTACTCTCAACTTTCATTACGGGTGCGCTGTCAGGCATACAGATTGTAGATGTGATTCCCTTCCGTGATGCCGCCATTGCTACCCCTTGTGCGTGATTTCCTGCTGAACATGCTACTATTCCTTTTGATTTCTCTTCGTCTGAAAGCTGCGAGATTTTGTAGTATGCTCCTCTTAATTTAAAGCTGCCTGTTACCTGCAAATTTTCTGTCTTGAGATATAAATTATGCGATTCACTAAGCAATGGTGCAGCTATGAGATCCGTTTTCCTTGCGCATTCTCTTAATACATAAGCGGCGTGATAAACTTTATCTAATGTAAGCATTCGTTATCTCCTGTCTTCATTTTCAGATTAATCACCCTCCGTTTTGATTTTTTCAATAGTATATAACACGTATCCTTATTTTCTCATGATTACTGATAAAATTAAATTGCATAAATTTTAATCTGTATGTTAAGAGCTTCAACGTATTAAAATATATCATGGAAATTTTTCACAGGGGGTAAACATAAACATGAAAGTATTGCTCATTAACGGCAGTCCGAATGAACACGGCTGTACGTTCACGGCATTGAACGAAGTATCAGACGCAATGAAGCGCAGAGGAATCGAAACTGAAATTTTCTGGATCGGAAAGAAAGCTGTTCAGGGGTGTATTGCCTGCTTCAAGTGTACTGAGATCGGACACTGCATCTTCAATGATGAAGTTACAAAGTTAGCGGCACGTATTGATGAATTTGACGGCTTTGTAATCGGTTCGCCTGTCTATTATGCAGGAGTTTCAGGAAGTCTTTGCGCTTTTCTCGACAGATTCTTTTTCTCCGGGGACAATTCGTCCAACAAATCGAGATTCGCAAACAAACCGGGAGCATGTGTTGTTTCGTGCAGAAGAGGAGGAGCAACTGCTGCATTCGATCGTCTCAACAAATACTTCACGATTAAGAACATGCCTGTTGTGTCATCACAGTACTGGAATCAAGTTCACGGGAATACACCTGAAGAAGTGAAACAGGACCTCGAAGGTATGCAGACGATGAGAACACTGGGTGAAAATTTTGCGTGGCTATTGAAATGCATTGATGCCGGGAAAAAGGCAGGGATTGATTGCCCTGAACGTGAAGAGACTGTTTACACGAATTTTATCCGTTAAGAATCACAGAAGGTGGAGACAATCACAAAATACACCTTCGCTTTTATACATGTAAATTTAATGAACTTGTCAGAAAAAAATTTGCAGGTATAATTCACAATTAATTTCATGACTAAAAAAACGTGAAAGGAGCGGGAACTTCAAGCCCTCTCCTTTTTTCGTATGATAGTTTTCGTATGATTGAGAGAATGAATTTATGACTGATTATTTTACAGATAATATTGAACAGATAATTACACGCTTAGGCTATGAATGTGTTCATGTCGGAATCAGAACGGACTTCGGGCGCATGAAAGTGCAGATACTAATCGACACGCTCGGAGGGATTAACGTTGAAGACTGTGAGCTTGTATCAGGCCATGTGAATAAATTTCTTGATGAGCACTCAGACATGCCAGAATTCGACAAAGGACGCTACTATCTTGAAGTTAGTTCACCAGGTATAGAGAGGCCGTTATACAGGCTTGCAGACTATGAGAGATTCGCAGGGAAAGAAGCACGCATAAGACTCTCGGAACTTCTTGAAGGACGCAAGACGTTCACGGGAATAATTCAGAGGGTTGAAGGCAATGAAATTATTCTGCGCTGTGAGGGCAAAGACATTCATATAGCGTTTGAAATCATAAAGGGAGGAAACCTGTTATACAGATTTGAAAATGAAAATGAATCACATAAAGACCATAAACGCACAAAAAAGAGGGGGAAGAAATGATGCAGCTGGGGCATGATTTCATAGAGGCATTGAACACTCTTGCCGAAGAAAGAGACCTGGATGTTGATGTGATAATCGCAACGCTTGAGTCTGCATTGTTATCTGCATACAAGAAATATCAGCCCGGCAACCAGGAAGCGGAGATAAAAATCGACAGTCAGACCGGTGTGATAAGCGTAAATGAACTTCGCAGGGTAGTTGCAGACATAAACGCAATCGAAGACCCCGAAAAGGAAATCACGCTCAAAGATGCCAGAAGATTTGACCGTACGGTTGAAATCGGCGACACACTGAAAATTGCGCGTAACCCTCATGACTTTGGGAGAATTGCAGCACAGACAGCAAGACAGGTAATCACGCAGAAATTACGCGATGAAGAACGCAAAGCTGCTTACACAGAATTAGCCGATAAAGTCGGAGATCTGGTAACAGGTACGATCTACAAGACCGAAGGCGATAATATCATCGTACAGCTTAATGATAAGACAGATGCCGTATTGCCCAGAAAAGAACGCATTCAGGACGAACGTTACAATCCCGGAAGCGTCATGAAGTTCTACGTGCTTGAAGTCAAACAACATGCAAGAGGTCCGAAGATTACACTCTCAAGGACACATCCAGGATTACTGCGCAGACTTATGGAGCTTGAGATTCCAGAAATACAGCAGGGTACGATTGAAATCAAGAACATAGTCCGTGATGGGGGAGCAAGAGCAAAAGTTGCACTCGTAACTCTTGACCCTAATGTTGATATTGTCGGGGCATGTGTAGGTAACGGAGGCGCAAGAATAAAAGCGGTCAGCGGAGCATTGAAGGGTGAAAAGGTTGATATTGTTGTCTACAGCGAAGATATGTTGACGTATATCAAGAACGCATTATCGCCCGCACAGATTGCACGCATTGAGCCCGTACTCGATAATGAGAAAGCATTCACGGTTTATGTTTACCCGGATCAGTTATCGCTTGCAATCGGTAAATCAGGACAGAACGTGAGACTTGCAGCCAAATTAACGGGCTGTAAACTCGACATAACGCCCATAGAACCCGACAGAATGCCCACGTTAAAGGACATATTCCATGACGTATTCACCGACAAATAAGAATAAACATGTCCCGCAAAGAAGCTGTGTAATCTGCAGGGTAAAAGGCGACAAGAAGAATCTGATTCGAATCGTCAGACACCCTGAAGGCGGAGCTGTGATTGACATTGCCGGAAAATTGCCGGGAAGAGGTGCGTATATCTGTCCTGATGATGAATGCATTTCACGCGCAAAAAAATCGGGATTGCTTGCTCATTCACTCGGCACAGTGATAAATGATGAATTCTGGAATGAACTTGAAGACTACGCGAAGAATCATGAAGTAGATTCTGACATGAAGATTCGTTCTGTGCTTGGGTTATCGCGTAAAGCAGGAGTGTTAATCATCGGGACTGATAATATATCTGCGAATAAGCACAAGTTACTGGTTATGACAGCAAGAGACTGTTCTGAAAGCGTGAGGGAATTTGCATCACGTTACGAAGAGAATATCACGCTGAACATGACTATCGAAGAGTTATCAGAGACAATCGGATCAGGGGGCGGAGTTCAGATTCTGGCTCTGCCTCTGACAGCAAAGAAAGCAGGATTTGCGGATAAAATAAAGAACATGGCCGCAAGACATGCTGAAGGCAAAACAGAGAGGGGAACTGCCATTGAATAACAAGATAAGGATTTACGAACTTGCGAAGAAATTAAACAAGAGCAATAAAGAATTACTTGCTGTACTTCAGCAGCTTGATATACCTGTAAAATCACATTCAAGCTCAATAGACGAAGAGACAGCCCAGATAGTTGAGAATATCATCACGGAAGCGAGCGAGGCAAAGACGCAGGAGAAAAAGCATAATTCAGAAGCGGCGAAACAAAAGCCCATGCCCAGAAAAGAAAATTCTGAACGTGAACGTGATGAAAGACCCGAAAGACCTGAACGACCAGAGAAGCCCGCAAAGAATTTTAAGCCTCACGATAAACCCCGAAATGATAAAAATAACAGAAATGACCGCAGGCCTCAGCAGGCTACACCACAGCCTAAGCCCGAAAATAAACCTGAACCTAAACCTGCTCCTGCCCCTGTGAAAACTCCAGTAAAACTCGTTGAACGTCCGCCGATTATCACGGTCATGGGTCATGTGGATCACGGCAAGACTACGCTGCTCGACAAGATACGTCATTCAAGCGTTGCAGATCATGAAGCAGGCGGAATCACTCAGCACATCGGAGCATATGTAGTAATGCATGACGGTAAGCCGATAGTCTTTCTCGATACGCCCGGACATGAAGCATTCACGGCCATGCGCGCAAGAGGGGCAAATGTTACGGACATAGTCATTCTCGTAATCGGTGCTGATGACGGAATAATGCCTCAGACAAGAGAAGCAATCAATCACATCAAGGCCGCCGGAGTTCCGTTAGTTGTCGCAATAAACAAAATCGATAAGCAGGGAGCTAAACCTGACAGAGTGAGACAGCAATTATCCGAAGAAGGAATTTTTGTCGAGGGCTGGGGCGGTGATGTCGGTGCAGTTGAGATTTCAGCCAAACAGGGAATAGGCGTGAGTGATTTGCTTGAACGTGTTCTGCTTGAGGCTGAAATGCAGGAACTCAAAGCTAACCCCGATGCTGATCCCGCAGGCGTTGTGATTGAGGCAAGGCTCGATAAAGGCAAAGGCCCGGTTGCAACTGTCATTGTGAAGGACGGAACACTCAAGGCAGGGGATATAGTTCTCTTTGATTCGACATGGGGAAAAACACGCGCGTTATTCGACTGGGCCGGAAAAGGATTAAAGAAGGCAGGCCCAAGCACACCCGTTGAAATTCTCGGACTTGATGCTGTTCCCATTCCAGGTGAGGCATTCAGAGTCGTGAAGACTGAACGCGAAGCAAGAGACGCAATCACAGAAGCAAGAGTGAAAGAAAGAGATTCAGCCGGTGAAGTGAAGAAGGCATCACTCGAAGATTTGTATTCGAATCTTGCAGAAGGACAATTGCCGCATTTGAATCTTGTCGTGAAGTGTGATGTTCAGGGTTCACTTGAGGCATTATGTGCGTCCCTTGAGAAACAGGCAACTAATGAAGTCGGAGTGTCAATCGTTCATCGCGGCGTGGGAAGAATCGCAGAGAGTGATGTTATGTTAGCGTCAACATCGAATGCAGTCATCATTGGCTTCAACGTAAGACCCGACAATAACGCCAAACGCATGGCCGAACTTAACGGCGTTGAGATAAGAATATACAACGTGATTTACGATGTCATTGATGATGTCAAAGCTGCAATGTCAGGTCTCTTAAAGCCAACACTCAGAGAAGATTCGCTTGGTGAAGTTGAAATCAGGCAGATATTCAGAATTCCGAAAGTAGGCAAGATTGCAGGCTGTCATGTTACGAAGGGACTCGTGAGACGCACGGCCAAAGTACGAATCATCAGAGACGGCATAGTCATATGGGACGGAAAGATTGCATCACTGAAGCACGTTAAAGATGAAGCACGCGAACTCAAAGCCGGAATGGACTGCGGAATTTCATTTGAAGGCTATCAGGACTTTGAAGAGGGCGATATTCTTGAAGTCTACGAAATCATAGAGGAGAAGCGCACACTGTAAGGACATGTTGATTGATTTTAACGCACAGCAGGAAAAAATTTTTGAGGGCATGAATGGCGGAGAAGGAATCGTATCAGCAAAAATGTTCGTGAACTCTTCAGGAAAAGTTATCATCAGCAGATTAAAACCGGGCGCATATATCGGACTTCACACTCAGGCAACGAGCAATGACATAAATTTTGTGGTCAGCGGTGAAGGTCTTGCAGTCTGTGATTCACATGAAGAGATATTAACTCCCGGTGTATGTCATTATTGCCCAAAAGGATCAAGCCATATGATTCGCAATACAGGCCATGATGATTTAGTTCTCTATACGGTGGTGCAGGAACTATGAGCAGTAATCTCAGAATGTCGCGCATAAACAAGCAGTTACAGCGTGAGATTGCATTGATTCTCGAGAGCAAAATCAAGAAGGAAAGCGTCAAAGGCACAATCATAACGGGTGTTGACTGCTCAAAGGATTTGGAGAAAGCACGCGTATATTTCACTGCATTAGAATCACATAAGCGTCCGGGAATATTGAAGGAGCTTAACGGAATCAGCGGTGCGGTTCGGGGTCTTCTTGGACAGACAATAAAGCTCAGAAGAGTACCTGCTCTTGAGTTCGTGATTGATACCAGCGAAGATTACGGCGCAAAGATAGATAAAATTCTTGAGGGTCTCGGATTCAATAGCAATTACAGACAGGGCAATGATTATGACGATGGAGAAAATGATGATGACGATGACGAATGAGATTCTGATTCTTGCTTCTGACACACTGAAAGCTCATGACTCATGGATAATTTTCATTCACAAGAAGGCAGACGGTGATGCTGTTGGTTCTGCGACTGCATTAATTCAGGCAGGAATGAATCTCAATAAGCGCGTCAAATGGTACAGCCCCGATGAAAAATTGCCGGAGACGTATAAATTTCTCTCATACTTTGATGTTTATGAATACACAGAAGAATTTGCATTTAGTGATTCTCATGAGCTGTATATATTTCTGGACTGCTCGAACGAATCACGAAGCGTAAAAGGCTATGACTCTCACAAAGAGATTAACTCTCAGAGTATAAATCATCATACAGGCATTAGCTCACTGAACATAAATCATCATGAAGACAATTCGCATTACGGCATAAACTGCGAAGACGGAAAAGTAACAGATGATGAGCCTCACAAAGGCATTAACGCGTTGAACATAGACCATCATGAAGACAATTCGCATTACTGCAAGATTAACTGCGTGGACGGAAAAGCATCATCGACATGTGAAGTGCTGTATCGAATCTTCAAGGCAGGCAGCTGGAACATCACGAAGAGCATAGCCGAAAGTTTATACACTGGAATTTTTACGGACACGGGAAGTTTTACGTTCTCGAATACATCGCCGTTGACTCACAGAATACTCGCGGAGTTAATCGAACTCGGAGTGCAACCTTCACACATGGCCGACATGATAAGCCAGAATAAGAGCGTGCCGGGATTCAAAGTGTGGGCAGATGCATTATCGCGCGTGAAAACTTTCGGGCCTGAAGATATATTTGCTGTTTCATTTCTGAGTGCAGAAGATTTTCGCGAGGCCGGAGCAGATCTGACCGAGAATGAAGGACTGCCCAGTATGTTAATGACTCTAAGAGGCGTGAAATTCATTGCAATGCTGACTGAGAATCTCAAAGGAGAAATCCGCGCAAGTTTCCGTTCACGTGAAGGGAGTCCGTTTTGTGCAGGTGAATTCGCAAGGCTGTTAGGCGGAGGAGGCCATGAAAGAGCTTCGGGGTCATTCGTTGAGTTCGGAACATTGAATGAATGCGTAAACGAAATCGAATCGCTGATGTTAAAGAAATATCATGAATGCGTTAATCCTGATAAATAAGCCCGTTGATTTACGAAGCACTAAATGTGTGAGCATTGCCAAAAAGAAATTAGGCGGTCTCAAAGTCGGTCATGCTGGTACGTTAGACTCTACTGCGTCGGGATTATTGATATTGCTTGCCGGTAATGCCACAAGATTATGCGAGTTCGTTATGTCATTGCCGAAAACATATCGCACAGTGATTCAGTTCGGAGCAGAGACAGATACATATGATTATTCGGGCAGTGTGATTCGTGAATCAGGAATTGAAGATTTAAACATGAGGACATTGAATGATACACTCT
>JAFPWQ010000073.1 GCA_017394925.1 Synergistaceae bacterium | reverse complement strand
CGTATACTCCCGTATGAGCCATATAATTCAGCCACGCAATATCAACCGCAGCACCTACGAAGATTCCAACAGCCGCACCTGAGAACGTGAATCTCTTCCAGAATAAGCTAAGCATTATCGCAGGTCCGAATGCCGCACCAAATACTCCCCATGCGTTAGACACGAGCGACATGATAGAGCCTGCATTAGGATTAGACGCGATGAATAACGCCGCAAGAGCAATCACCAGAACTACGATACGTTCTGCCCAGAGCATTTCTTTATTGCCTGCCTGATTGTTACGTATCACAGGACGGTATACATCCGATGCAAACGCACTAGCCGCCGCAAGAAGCTGACTGTCCGCCGTACTCATTGCCGCCGCTAACACTGCAGAAAGTAATACGCCGGATACTACTGCAGGGAATATCTTTCGGGTCATCACGACAAATACAAGCGAGTTATTATTCACTGTCTCGTCAAAGCCAATAAACATTCTGCCGATTATACCCACGAGTGCCGCAAAGATTACGATTATTACCGTCCATGATATGCCTATCTTCGCTGACTTGCGCAATTCGGGCTGTGATTTGATTGACATGAAGCGAATTATTATGTGAGGCATTCCGAAATAACCAAGTCCCCAGCCTAAACCTGAAACGATTTCCTGCCATGATGAAAACGCATTCCAGTAATTCGGAGTCTCCGTTGTGATCGTTGCTCCTGCTCCGGGCTCAAGCATTGTCCATGCCGCTATAGGTACTATTAACATGGCCGCAAGTACTAACATTCCCTGAAAGAAATCAGTCCATGATACCGCACTGAAGCCTCCTAAGAACGTGTAGCTTATCACGATAATAGCCGCAAGATACATTGCGATTGTCGTATCAAGTCCTGTTACCGTGTTAAAGAGTGTTCCGCACGCCTTGATGCTTGAGGCCGCATAGATCGTGTAGGCAATCAGGAACACCGCCGCAGATATTAATTGCAGTGTCTTTGACTTCGATAAAAATCTGTTAGTTAAGTACTGGGGAATCGTGATTGAATCATCAGCCGCAATTGAGAATGTCCGAAGTCTGGGTGCTTCGTATATCCAGCTGAGTGTGTAACCGATTGCAAGACCTGCCGAGATCCACACCTGACCGAGTCCAAGCGCATAAATTGATGTGGGCAGTCCCATGAGAACCCATGCGCTCATGTCTGATGCTCCTGCTGAGAGTGCCGCTACCCATGCACCCATTTTACGGTCGCCTAAGAAGTATCCCTTCTCGCTTTGATTTTTATCACGGAAGAAGAACCATACTCCTATTGAAAGCATAAACAAAAGATAAATGATGAATACGCTGACTTCCTGAATGTTCATTAAAACACTCCTGTTCTAAAAAAATTCGTTGCAGTGTACCATAATTCATATTAAGCGTGCAAGTTTAACGCCATTCAACCCTCAGTGATATGATTGACCACGTATCTTTTTTGTCCCATTTATACGGCTTTGCTTCAGCTGTGAATGTCGCAGGACGGTCTGATTTCCTGTGAAGGTTATATAGCTCTCCTGTCATTGTGATTATGCCGCGTCTGCGTGAAACGTCTTGTACTTCAGCATAATACACTGTCTCAGGTCTCCATTGCTTTGGCTCAAAGTGATATGATTCGCCGTCATAAAATGCCTCTGGTGCATCGCCCATTACGCTTTGATTCTTAATGCCCATGTCGAAATATTTCCTCACGCTCTCGGCTACACTCTTGCCCGTCATCGTTGAGCTTCCATAATCACAGCCTCTTCTTGTGCATTTGCGTACGGTACTCTTTGACCTGTTGATGACGTTATGAGCAATTCCGAAGCGAATCAGTTCGCTCATGTTTGAAGGGTCGCCCAAGTGCAGCATATCTTCATCGCCTTCTTCATCAATGTCAAAGTTGTAGAAGCCCTGCTCGGTGAAGTTGCTGATGAATATTCCCATGCGTTTAAGCTCGTCTCTTGAGGGTGCTGCTGACGAAACAGACGCGAAAAGCATAATAACGAATAAAGCGGATAAAACTTTGTTGAATAATTTTGTCATGATTATTGCCTCCCTGATTTTTTCTATATGATACTACCAGCTGTAGCCTATGTCTTCCAGTGCCTCTTGTGCGTATTCATGTCCTTGTCTGGCTGCTTCACGCCACCATTTTATCGCCTCGTCTTTATTCTTTGGAACTCCTTCGCCGTTGTAGTACATAACCCCGAGATAGCTCTGTGCCAGAGCGAGTCCTCGTCCAGCGGCTTTGCGATACCATTTAACAGCTTCGGCCTTATCCTGCATTACACCATCGCCGTTTTCGTACATAAAACCGAGATTGCACTGTGCAGTAATGTGTCCTTGTTCAGCGGCTTTGCGAAACCACTTCACAGCTTCGGCATTATCTTGGGGAACTACGTAGCCATTGTAGTACATAACCCCGAGCTCACATTGTGCCTCAGCAATATTCTTCTCTGCTGCCTCACGCAAAAACTTCAGAGCTTCGTCATAATTCTTCGATATTCCCTCGCCTCTGTGATACATTATCCCAAGTCTGGCTTTTGCCTCAATCGCTTCAGGAATATCACGCTTTGCAGACAAACTAAACCATTTGAAAGCCTCCATATCATTTTTATCTGTTCCCTTGCCATCGTAATACATGCAGGCCACTTTGAATTGTGCACTAGCATATGCCTGATGTGCTGACTTAAGGAAAAAATTGAATGCTTCCTCGTAGTTCTCTAACAGCCCTTCACCATTGTAGTACATCAGACCCAGCATATATTGTGCAGGTGCGTAGCCCTTATCAGAAGCCATTCTAAACCACCTGAGAGCCTCGCTGTAATTCCGCGCTACCTTTTTATTGCCGTAATGATAAATGATGCCTAGCCTGTACTGCGCTTCAATGTCTCCGTTGTTGCCCTTTTTCTTTAAGCCTCTGATCGTGTTATCGTCAACTATATCGATCAACCATTGTACAAGTGGCCCTAAAAATTCCAGCTCTAAAACGTCTGCTTCAGCCGGTCTTGCCCTGAAATCTGCATACCTTCAACATGAACTATCATCATCCCTTTTGGATTTTTTTTAATTTTACATGTTTTCGTGTAAAATACAGGCGCAATTTTTAGTTTTTCCTTTTACAGAACGGGGATGAGTTTCACATTGCCGGAACCCGCTTCCATCGCAGGAACAGGAGGTACACGCAAGAAAGTTCAAAGCTATTCCGATATAGGCGTGGCTTTGTTGATGGTGCTGATTATTATCATGATGGTAGTTCCTTTGCCGACATGGTTAATCGATATGCTTCTTGCTATGAATATCACACTCGGAGTAATTACTCTTCTGGTTACGTTTTACGTCAAGCGTGCGTTAGACCTCTCTATATTTCCCACGCTGTTATTAATCTCTACACTGTTCAGATTATCGCTCAATGTCTCGACTACAAGACTAATTCTGCTTTACGGGAATGCAGGAGAGTTAATCAATGCGTTCGGGAATTTTGTTGTCGGAGGCAATTATGTTGTCGGAATAATCATGTTCTTAATACTCGTCATCATTCAGATGTTAGTCATCACGAAAGGAGCAGAACGAGTTGCAGAAGTTGCCGCGAGATTCACTCTTGATGCTATGCCCGGTAAACAGATGTCGATTGACGCGGATTTAAATTCAGGCTTAATCGATGAACAGGGAGCAAAGCAAAGACGACAGGACATTCAAAGAGAGGCAGACTTTTACGGAGCAATGGACGGTGCGAGCAAATTCGTCAAGGGAGATGCCATTGCAGGCTTAATCATCACGACCATAAACATAATCGGGGGACTCTCAATCGGAATCTTCATGCGCGGAATGGATGCAGCACAGGCCGCAGGACATTATAGCCTTTTAACCGTCGGCGATGGTCTTGTAGGACAAATTCCTGCACTCTTAATGTCAACGGCAATGGGTGTAATCGTTACGAGAGCGGCGGCCTCATCTGAGCTTGGACCTGATTTAGTGAACTCATTCACGCGTTACCCAAGACCTTTATATATCGCATCAGGAATGTTATTGACGCTCGGACTTTTACCCGGACTTCCCACAGCACCGTTTTTAGCACTCGCAATGTTAATGGGCTTTCTTGGTTACACTGTGGGACGTGAGGCAAATATTCAGGCAATCGAAGCAGAAGAACAAGCCGCCAAGCCACCATTAGGTCAGCAAGGAGCAGGTGCACAGCCCGGTGCACAGGCAGGAGCCGCCGCAGGAGGAGCATCACCAGAGACTCCCAAAGCTGAACCTGTATCTCCTGAAGATGTCATGAAGTTACTCACCGTTGAACCTATGGAAGCTGAAATAGGCTACGCGATTATTCCCCTGATTGACCCGGCACAGGGCGGTGATATGCTTGACCGTATAGGCACGATTCGTAAGCAAATGGCTCTCGAAATGGGAATAGTCGTTCCTCCGATAAGAATCCGAGATAATATTCAGATTAAGCCGACAGAATATATATTGCGTGTCAAAGGAGCAGAAGCAGGACGCGGAGAATTATTACCTGACCACTATTTAGCCATGAACACAGGAGCAGTTGAAGAAGATTTAATTGGAGTCCCGACAAAAGAACCTGCATTTGGTCTTCCGGCATTATGGATAAGCCCGGACTTACGCGACAAGGCTGAGGCTATGGGCTATACGGTTGTTGATG
>JAFPWQ010000072.1 GCA_017394925.1 Synergistaceae bacterium | reverse complement strand
CTTCGTCATCACGCGTAACAATTCAGCCTCCGGGAGATTTAAGCCGGATAATATATTTGCGAGTGCTACACCGGCAACCACAGCAGTAGATGAACTTCCCAGACCGCGATTTAACGGTACGGCATTGCAGCTCTCAAATGAAAATCCTTTTACCGGCACGTTCCATTCATTGCACGCCTTAATGTAACTCGTAACCAGCATGTTTTTACGCGCATCTTTAAGTTCATCGACACCTTCGCCGGAAATTTCACATGCGTATTCACCTTCGGGCAATATCTCTTTTATCGTGAAAATATTATAGAGAGTCAAAGCCATTCCGAGAGTGTCGAAGCCTGAACCTAAATTTGCGGTTGTTGCAGGAACTTTTAGTCTTATCATTTTGACTCAAGCACACGCATTAATTCTTCAAGCGTATCATTAATCTCTATTGGCCTGCCTACTTGCGACATGGCCGTATCGGGGTCTTTGAGTCCGTTTCCTGTGAGTATCATTGTAACTGTGATTCCTTCGGGCAGTTTCCCCTGACGCTTGAGCTTAATCAGTCCTGCAAGGGGTGCACATGATGCAGGCTCGGCAAATACTCCTCCTTCAGCCGCTAATATTCTCTGAGCTTCAAGAATCTCATCGTCAGTTACCGAATTAAATTCGCCGTGTGATTCATTCACTGCTGTACGTGCTAAGTGTGCGCTTACGGGATTCCCGATTCGTATTGCCGTTGCTATTGTCTCAGGATTAGGACATGGCTGATTAGTTACGAGTGGTGCTGCACCTTCTGCCTGAAAACCCATCATTCTGGGAAGTGAATCTATTTTGCCGAGCTTCTTGTATTCGTTGTAACCTGCCCAGTATGCAGATATATTGCCTGCATTGCCTACGGGTATTGCGTGCCAGTCGGGAGCTTTGCCTAAGACATCGCATATCTCCCATGCTCCCGAACGCTGACCGATAAGCCTGTATGGGTTCACACTGTTGACCATCGCACAGCCGGTTTTGTCTGCACCTTCACGCGCAAGTTCCAATGCACGGTCAAAATTTCCCTTCACTGCGATCACCTTTGCTCCGTACATTAATGCCTGTGCAAGTTTTCCGAGTGCTACCTTTCCCGCAGGCAGTAACACAAAGCACGGTATGCCCTGACTCGCCGCATATGCCGCCGCACTTGCCGATGTGTTGCCCGTTGATGCACATATCACTGCGCGTTTTCCTTCTTCGAGTGCCTTTGCTACTGCGAGAACCATTCCCCTGTCCTTGAATGACCCGGACGGATTGCAGCCTTCAAATTTGCCGTAAAGATTTATGCCCAGTCTCTTATTGATTCTCGGAAAGGGAATTAACGGTGTCATTCCTTCTTCGAGATTTACATTCGGGGTTGCATCTGTTACTGGTAAAAGTTCGCGGTAATGTTTAAGTACTCCCATGAAAAATTATTCCTCCTGTCTGAATTTTTTTGCGTAACATTATAGCCTGTCTGAGAATTCATTGCTGTTACTACACGTATAAGTCCTTCACTGATATAATTTTCATATCTATAAATTATTACACGAGGTGATTCTTTCATGAAGAGATTCATTTTTGCAATTCTCATTATCGCATTGACGGCTTCATATGCTTTTGCCTGGACTCCGTCAAAGAATGTTACTGTCATTGTCGCATACAAAGCAGGCTCTGGAACAGATAATACTGCGCGTGTACTCTCGAAGTTTGCGGCAGAAAAAATCGGAAAGACGATCGTGATTCAGAATCTCGAAGGCGGATCGGGTTCAATCGGATGGACTGCATTATCACAGTCAAGACCTGACGGTTATACTCTCGGCTTCGTGAATCTCCCGACATTATGCTCGAACATTGTCGAACAGCTCGGCGATTACAAGATTGATGACTTTGTGCCTGTATGCAATCACGTCAACGAGACTGCAATGGTCATAGTCTCAAAGAGTTGTCCGTTTAACACGCTGGGAGAATTAATCACATACGCAAAAGAGAATCCCGGAAAGCTCAAGGCATCAACCAACGGAATGAAGGCATCAAATCATATCGGCGCAGAATTATTTGCAAAGTCCGCAGGCTTTCAGTACATGGCCAGTCCCTACGGCGGAACAGCAGACCAGTTACTCGCACTTCGGCAGGGAGAAGTAGATTTCAGCGTGGCAAAAGAGGCTGATATTGCATCAATGACCAGTGAAGTGAAAGTACTTGCTGTATTCTCAGAGAAACGTTTAAACGCATTCCCTGATGTGCCTACGCTCGGTGAACTTGGACTCTATGATAAATGGTACGGAAGCGCAAGAGCAATCGTAGCTCCCAAAGGAACAGCCAAAGAAGTAATTGAATTCTATGAAGACGCATTCAAAAAGGCAATGGAAGATCCTGAATATATTTCAGCGGCAGAGAAGGCCGGAGTTACTACGCTTTACATGAATTCAGAAGACACAGCGAAATTGATTCATCAGCAGTATGAATTCTGCACAAATGAAGTCTCTAAACTCTGGGAGTAATTTTTTTCACATGAAGAAATCCGACATCGGAGTATGCATAGCTATGTATTCAGTGTGTGCATTCTTCCTGTATATGACATTGCAGCTCCCGAAAGCAGCACAGATTTATCCGTTATGTGTGATTGCACTGCTTGCGGCATTAACTACCCTGCATGTATTCAATATGATACGTTCAGCAATACGTGAGGGAGTAACAAGCGGACTTGAATCATTCAAAGACTTTGTGCCTTCACAGTTTTTTATCATCCTCGCAATGATAATCGCATATCTCGCACTGATGCCTTATCTGGGATTCTATATCTCAAGCATAATATTCATGAGTGCATGTTTAATTTTCCTGCGCGTAAAGTTATGGCAGATAGTCTTAGCTGAAGTTTCGGTTATTGCTCTGGTCTATTGTGCATTCACACTCTTTCTTGAAGTGCGCTTACCTTCGGGTACATTACTGGAGGCGTGGCTATGACAGAGACACTATCATTAATGGGAAATGGATTCATCAGCGCGTTGTATCCTGTGAATATTCTCGCGATGATTGCAGGAGTAACAATAGGAATCGTAATCGGCTGTCTTCCGGGATTATCTGCGGCAATGGGCGTTGCATTGTTACTGCCTATGACATTCTCAATGGATGCATCAACGGGAATGATTATGTTAGGCGCGATATACTGCGGGGCTATATTCGGCGGTTCAATTTCGGCGATACTGATTCATACGCCCGGAACACCTGCGAGTGCTGCAACAGCAATTGAAGGTTACCAGATGACTCTCAAAGGTCAGGCGGGAAAAGCATTAGGCACAGCATGTATAGCATCATTCTTCGGGGGATTATTATCATGCATATCGTTATATTTCTTTGCGCCCATTCTAGGACAGCTGGCCATGAAATTTGGTTCTCCTGAATATTTCTGGCTGTCGATATTCGGACTTACGATTATTGCGGGGGTATCATCAAAATCAATGGTGAAGGGACTAATGAGCGGTGCGCTTGGTCTTTTGCTTTCGACAATCGGAATGGATCCCATGCAGGGTGTAAAGAGATTCATGTTCGGTCAGTCATCACTGTATGAAGGAATTAATGTTACGTGTGCGTTAATCGGATTATTCTCGATGAGTCAGGCGTTAATACTTGCAGAAGCGAAAATAAAACAGCGTGCGAGGGCTGCAAAATTCAATGACAGAATGCTGCTCACTAAAGACGAACTGAAAGAAATAGCACCGACAATCGGACGTTCATGGATAATCGGAAATCTCGTAGGAATATTGCCCGGAGCAGGAGCATCAATAGCGTGTTTCATGGGCTATAACACAGCAAGGCAGTTCTCGAAGCATAAAGAATTATTCGGTCATGGATCGTATGAAGGTGTAGCAGGCTCAGAGGCGGCGAATAATGCGGTAACAGGAGGCTCATTAATTCCAATGCTGACATTAGGCATTCCAGGCGAGAGCGTAACGGCTGTTCTCATGGGAGGCTTAATCATTCAGGGATTAACGCCCGGGCCGAATCTTTTTGTTGGAGAGACCGCGAAGATGACATACACGTTCTTTGCTGGATTCGTATTGATTCAATTCTTCATGCTCGGAATTGGTCTTCTTGGCTGTCGTGGGTTCGCACACATTGCGAGACTGTCTGACGCGATATTGATTCCTGCTGTAACAATTTTATGTGTCGTTGGGTCATT
>JAFPWQ010000071.1 GCA_017394925.1 Synergistaceae bacterium | reverse complement strand
GCATTCTTCGTTGATCCTGGCGGAAAGACTGAGGACGTGAAAAAATTTCTTGAGGAACATGATTTAAAGCTCACGATGATACTTTTAACGCATGGACATATAGATCACATAGCTGGAATTCATGAGCTTGTGCCGTATGTGCATGATAATATTTACATTGGTTCAGGCGATGCGAAAATGCTGCGTCATCCGTCAACACAATTGCAGGCATTACTGGGTGTTCATTGTGAGGGCATAAATGAATTTCATGAAGTCAGCGAAGGAAGAATAATTGATTTTCCCGGATATAAAATAAAAGTCATGGAGACACCCGGACACACAGAAGGCAGTGTATGTTACATCATAACGGACAAAGAGAATCACAGCATATTAATCTCAGGTGATACGTTATTCGCTCAGAGTGTCGGACGTACAGACCTTGAAGGCGGAGACGAATATAAACTTGAGGCATCTTTGCGTAAACTTGATACACTTAATCCGGGATTGCATGTTCTGCCTGGTCATGGCCCGGATACATCGATACTTGAAGAACGCGAACTGAATCCATACTGGCCAAAATAAAAAGTGAAAAGAGAATAAGAATGTTCAAATATTTATCGGGCATGTTAGGAATGGACGTAGGGATCGATTTAGGATCGTCGAATATAGTCGTCTACGTCAAAGAGAAAGGCATAGTGTTAAGTGAACCTTCAGCAGTAGCCGTAAAGAAATTGCCGCGCGGTGAAGGTCCTGAAGTCATAGCTGTAGGACGTGAAGCAAAAGCAATGTCGGGAAAAGTGCCTCATGGAATCGAAGCGATATGGCCTCTTGAAGGAGGAGTAATCGCTAATTTCGACATGACACAGGAATTAATACACTATGCATTGAAACGTGTAAGTTCTGGCAATACTTTTATGGTGCATCCAAGAGTCGTAATTTCGATTCCTGCAGAAGTAACCGAAGTTGAACGCAAAGCCGTAATTGATGCAACACTCGGAGCAGGCGCAAGCGAAGCATACGTTGTTGAAGAACCAATAAGCGCGGCACTCGGTGTAGGACTCCCTATCGATAAGCCGTCAGGGTGCATGATAATAGACATCGGCGGAGGAACAAGCGAAGTCAGCGTAATATCACTCGGAGGGATTGTAGTAACAAGTTCACTCAGGACAGCAGGCAAGATGATGGACAACGCAATAATCGCTATGGTACGTTCACGCTATGCATTGCTGATTGGTGAGACCACAGCCGAAGAAGTGAAGAATACAATCGGGTCTGCTCTGCCATTGACAGACGAACTCGAAATGAATGTTAAAGGCCGCGATTTGTCTGACGGACTGCCTAAGAGTGATACTGTCTCGTCAATTGAAGTGCGCGAGGCAATGGAACCTATATTTGTCGGAATCGAAGACATGGTGAAAGTTGCACTCGAAAAAATGCCGCCCGAACTCGCAAAAGATGTAGTAGACAGAGGCGTAATTCTCACGGGAGGAGTTGCATTAATGCGGGGATTCTCTGAGAGATTATCACGTGCAATCAATACGCCTGTCATAGTTGCAGAAGAGCCGCTGAATTCTGTTGCTCTAGGTGTGGGAAAGATACTCGATAATCTTGGTGCAATGCGGAGAGTATTAACATCAGTTGAGAGAGGCTCACGCTAAATTGAAATGGAGAATACAAGAAACACTGCGCGTGAATGGGTACATGGCCTCACTGCATTAATACTCGGTCTGTTTTTACTTGGCATTAGTTCAGGTCTGGGAGTGATGAAAAGCATTGTAGATTTATGGGGAAGCATTTTATTTATCCCTGAATACCCTGCTGTATTTCTGCGTGAAATGTTCATAGGCTGGCGGTCATGGTCGCGCGACAAGAATACGCTTAACGATGAATTAGAACGTCTGCGGAATGAGAATGCGAAATTAAGACTCGACCTTGCGAAGTTAAACAGCGAAAAAATTTATGAATCACATGACAATGAAATACGGACAGCAAGAGTAACGCTCAGAGCTCCGATGTCATGGTGGAGTGAAATACGAATCGACAGAGGCAAACAGGACAAAATTACGCAGGGTCTTCCTGTCTTCAGCAACGGCTATTTAATCGGGCGTGTCAGTTCCGTATCGTTAATGTCCTCATGGGCCGAATTAATTACTTCTCCGTCTTTCATGATTCCTGCTGTGATTGAAGAAACCCGCGAGCTTGGTGTTGTCGTGGGAGACGGAAACGGTTCTGTGCTTTTGCGTTACATTCCTGCAGGAAGGGGAGTGCGTTCGGGAATGAAAGTTAGTACTGCAATGATAGGTGAACAGGTACCGCCTGGACTCCCAATCGGACAGATTTCGGGTGAATTTTCTGCGGGCGTTGACGGCTACACGACATACAGAATTGAACCTGGTGCGGACATGTCGAGATTTTACACTGTGAGTTACTGACATGATATTAATTATTCTCTGGCTCATCCAGGACTTATTGACCGTCTTCACAGGAGGAGGTATGCAGATACCCGGATTATTCATGCTTGGACTCGTATATCGTTTACTCACGGATGAAAGCAATGATGAAAACGTTAATCTCTGGGGAATATGGAGTGCATTTGCAGGAGGAATCTTATGGGATCTTCGGTGGATAGGCATTCCCGGATTCTTTACGCTCGGTTACGTTGTAGTTGTGCTTGCAGTGATTCAGGTCTGGGGAATAATTCCTCCTCAGAGCAGAAATTCAGGTACTGGCCTTATCGTGTTTATCCTCATGGAAATATCACAGCTTATACCTCCTTTACTGCCCGTTCTGATTCTTGGAGGCGCGGCAGGCTGGCAATACTTTCTCACTCAGCAAATATATTCTCTTCCGGCAATATTATTCTGCATATACTTTTATAACAGGAAAGCTAAAAACAGGATGTGAAAATGAAAATTGGAGATATTAGACAGCAGGCTTAAATTATTTATGTACTGCATGACAGCATCGTTATTGATTCTAATCAGCGGATTATATTTTTGTCAGATTTACCAGAGCGATAAATATGTCAGACTTGCGCACATTAACAGACTGAGAATGATTCGTTTTCCTGCTCCAAGAGGCGAAATTTTTGACCGCAACGGTGTACCTTTAGCCGTGAATGATACAACCTTCTGCATAATGGGTTATCCTTTGGACTTAAACACTCCCGAAAAACTTGAACACTTAAGCAAAATATTAATGCGTCATGGGATCCCAATCACAATTGAAGATTTACAGAAAACGATTAAGCAGCAGAGAATTGCACCGTATCGTGTCATGAAAATTGTCCCCAATCTCACGATGACACAAATGGCAGAACTCGTTGCAGATTATGATTTTCCCCATGAGTTATTCCCGTTAAGCGTATGGCGGAGAACTTATCCGGCCGGGACAGTTGCGGCTAATATTCTCGGTTATGTCGGCGAAATCTCAGAGAAGGAACTTGAATCACG
>JAFPWQ010000070.1 GCA_017394925.1 Synergistaceae bacterium | reverse complement strand
TCGGAAAGGGAAAACCTGTTCTCATGTTCGCGTTCATCATGGGCGGACTTGGCTTAATGGGTGCTCCGTTACTCAATGGCTATTTAGGCAAAACGTTAGTACATGAGGCAATCGTTGAACATATTCATGAACTGGCACATTCAGCGCGCGGCAGTGCCGGAAGTCTTGCATTCATGAGCGCAAATTCTGAGATGTTCATGTTCCAGGTATGCGAATGGCTGTTTTTAATTTCCGGCGGTCTCACAACTGCATACGTGATTAAATTATTCACCGCGTTATTCATCATGAAGCCCAATCCCGAAATGCACCAGAAAAATATTTATATCACATGGCATAACTCATTCGTTCTGACGGTCTCAGCGTTAATTCTTCCCGTCATAGGCATCTTCACACATGACATATCCGACAAGATTAGCATTCTGGGTTCTGTATTCATGAACGGCCCGGCTCATCATCATAACGTAAATTATTTTTCATTTGAGAATCTCGAAGGATCATTCATATCAATCTCAATCGGAATAATCGTATATTTCTTATTTATCCGCAAAGTTCTGATTAAACATGAGACATATATTGATTTATGGCCTGCAAAACTGAATATCGAGAATTTGCTCTTCCGTCCAGTTATCGGCTTAATACTGCCGTTCATAGGTGCATTATTCGCAAGACTTGTTGATTTGTTCACCGCAGGGCCAGTATCATTAATGCTGTCTCATGCATCAAGAATCAAATTCATCCGTCCTCCCGAAGATACAGATTTCGGATATTATCACGATGAATCAAAAACTGAAACTATCAGCAGCCTTCTGCCGTCAAGTTTAGCTTATGGTCTCGTTACTTTCGCTTTCGGATTATTATTCGTAGTTGCCTTCTTGATGCTGTGATATTAACTCTTTATACATGGCCTCACGCTTAATGCATGGGGTCATTTTTTATGCGCTGAAAGAAGCTGAAAGAAAAAAGAGAAAAAATGCTTGACATAATGCAAATATGATTTATAATATCACACGTAAACGAAAAAGCGAGGAGGTGAAACAAAAATGGCAGTTACAAGTACATTAGACAAAATCGCAGTCAAAATGAACCTGAACAACGGAACAGATTCACAGACCGGCAAAGTAAAGACAGTGAGTCAGAATCTCGGAAGTCTTAACCCGACAAATTATGATGCTCAGAAGGTCATGAATATCGTCGAAGGAATAGGGACGTGCCTCACAAAATCGGTCGTCAGCGTTCAGGAGGTCAGAACCAGCACACTCAGGGACGAGTAAATGAGTGCAGGAGCGAAAAGCAGTAAAAACTGAAAGGAGGTGAAAAGGGAAATGTCAGCAGGAACAAAATTAGTATTAAGTTTTGGAAATGCAGCCGGAAACACTGTAAACTACAGTTACAATTACGGTGATGCTGATGCAACTTCAGCAGCTGTCAGAAATGCTATGAACACGATGATAACGAACGGTGCAATATTTAAGAATGTACCCGTGAGCATTAAAGGTGCAAAAGCTGTAGTAACGACAGAAACAGAATTTAATTTAAGCGAATAGTTTTCACAGCAAATCAAAAAAGAATTCAGAAGCTCTCAGACGTAAAAAGTCCGGGGGCTTTTTTGTTGTCCTGTTATAATGTGATAAATTTTAATACAGGAGATGTTTTTTTATCGTGGACATCACATATTTATTATGGCTTCAGGATTTCAGGAACAGCATAGACAACGCATTAACGCCCTTCGTGGAGGGAATTTCATTCTTTTCGGTAAGCTATATTATTCTTCTGCCCGTGTTCGTGTTCTGGTGCCTGGACAAGCGCAAGGGATTATTTATTCTTTTTGCATGGAGGATAAGCCAGACGATTAACGCCGCAGTGAAATTAACAGCATGTATATACCGCCCATGGATAAAAGACCCCAGAATTATCCCGGCCGGTAATGCATTAACTACAGCAACAGGTTATTCATTTCCGAGCGGACACACTATGATGGCAGTTCCCATTTACGGAGGCCTGGCACTTTACGCACGCAAAATCAAATGGCTGTGCTGTCTGTTCGTGCTTGCGATTTTAACTCTCATGTTCTCACGCAATTATCTGGGCGTTCATACTCCGCAGGACGTTCTTGCCGGTCTTGTTCTTGGATGTCTGAGCATATGCATTGCTGATTACACGTTCAAAATTATTGACCGTAATCCCGAAAGCGAGAATAAAATTTTAACCGCTGAATTAATTTTCGCTCTTGCTGTCTTCGCTTACGTGAATCTCAAATCATACCCAATGGATTATGTTGACGGGAAATTACTCGTTGATCCGAATAAAATGACGATTGACTCATGGGGTGATGTAGGCGGTTTAGTGGTACTGATTATTGCGCGCTTCATTGAGAAAAAATTCATTAATTTCTCTGAGACAGGATTTAATGCAAAAGGTGTTATTCTCTGTGTTATCGGCCTCATTCCGTTAGGCTTCATGATTTACGGACTTAAACCCGTTATTGTCAGCTTTGCCGGTGCTCATCTGGGAAGATTTCTTTATGAGACATGCTTAACGTTACATATCATGTTAATCTGGCCTGCGGTCTTAAAATTACTCTGCGGAAAATAAAAGCAAAAAAATTCCCCCTGCAGCTTTTCATGACTACGGGGGGATTATTTATTCTTTATCACTGTAACTAATCGGGAATATGCAAAAGACTGGAAAGCAGAATATTATAGCCGCCGGATACTGCTTTAAGTTCTTCAGCTGAGAGTTCTTCCATTCCGCCGAGATTTAATCCGTGTATCTCTGCTACTTTTGCTCTAGCCTCAAGCAGTGCTTTCTTTGCTTCATTCTGAAGTCCATTGTCCGCAATCAGCTTCTCAAGTGCCGCAAATGATGCCTGCTCAAGTTCTGCCTTCACTGAATTGTCCATCGCTACAAGTTCAAAAAACTTTTTGAGGTCTGACATGATAATTTGCCTCCTGTATCTTAACTTGCTTTTCACGTCCGCAAGTCTTAATTATGTTACACAAGCTATTATATCACGAGGCATTATACAATCAGTAAACTTTTAGTATCGTATCAGAAATTCATTAAAACTATATCTGCGCTTGTCATGCTTTCATGAACGGGATTAATGAATGTCTTATGCATATAGTCCGCGTATTTGCTTCTCGTTGTGATTGCTATGCGTTTATTGCCTGACCATAAAGATTTGGCTTCGTCCTCACTGATGAAATATTTTTCACGTTCTTTATCCTGCGAGGCTCCGAATTCAAGTTCATCAATTACATCTGCAGTTATAGTTCTGCGTTCAAGATAGAAATTCATTCCCTGCATTAATTTCTGGAATACTATAACTTCTTCAGGATTATATGACTTGATGATTCCGGCGGCTTCTTTGTGCGATAATAATTTGCCTTCAACGATAAATGCCCCTGAAGCTGAATACATCGCGAGTATTCCGAGTATGCATGTAATGAAGAGTACGCGTTTGTTACGCATGATAATAAACGTTGAGACAGTGAAAATTAAAAGCATAACTGCAAGACTTAATGCAGGAATTCTCATCGCTATTACGTCAGTGTCATCTGTGAATAAAGGCCAGATTATTCCCGTTAATGCCAATGGAATTAATATTACTGCATTGATTGTTA
>JAFPWQ010000069.1 GCA_017394925.1 Synergistaceae bacterium | reverse complement strand
GTATCAGCTGTAAGGTACAGAATTGGAATGGATCTGGTGAGAGACTCAAAGCTTATAGTTGCAGACAGGGATCCACGAGATAATTATGCTGACCTGATATTAGCTAACTGGGGCATAGGAAGAGAGTTTGCAAAGAGCAGGGATGTACGCAAATTTATAGAGATTTTCAGAGGACTGCGCCGAAGCAATAATCAGATGAAAGAAGATAGTGATGTTCTGATGCTTAGGTTCGAGGATTTGATTTATCATTATGATGAATCACTGAAACGCATAGCTGAATTCGCAGAACTTGATTTGAATGATCATGTTAACAAACGAGAATTCTTTAATCCTGACGTATCAATCAAGAACGTGGGCATGTGGAAAGAAATAATATCTCAGCAGGAAGCAGACACAATTGCTTCTGCTCTTCCCGAATTCCTGTATAAAATCTGAGCATTGAAATCTCTTCAGGCACTCTCTCTAATAACAGGGGGAGTGCTTTTTCATGTGTGTGTATAATTATTTTGCATTCACACTTTCACATTAAGGCAGGCGATTCACCTCATGGAAGGCAACACGAAATCATTCAGCGAACAATGGAGAGAATCAATTTATATTGCTCACGTAAATTTTTTACGCAAAAGGAATTTATTCGAGGACTGGAAGAGATTCAAAGCCGGAAAAAAATTAAAACAGGATGATTTTAGACTCATGTCCGAGTTCATAAACTTAATGGAGAAATCTCAATGAGCGTTAATGTCATCACGTATAACAAAGTCTCTGAGTTACCCGGCATCACTGAGAGAATCACGAAACACTTCGCAGGCCATGAAAGAGATATACGCTTCATAGTTCCGTCGCGGAAAGATAAACACTGGCATCATGATAAAGGCATAAACACGGCACAAGATTTATGGACATGGAATGAAATCTATGAAGACATTTGCAGTTCGTCAGACTCAAAACGTAAACGCGTATTATCACCGCCCGATCACTTGTTGATTCTGAAATCCATTCTTGATGATGTTCTTAACGCATTGCCGGATAAAGCATCATCATGGCCGGGATTAAAGCGTTCAGGTTTTCCGTCAGTATTATCTGATGATATTCGCGACTTGCTGAACGAAGCAGTGCCGCCCGAAAAATTAATCTCGGATACAAACGCACAAGACCCGTCCGAATTCCTTTTGCCCGAAGTCTATTCGGGTTATATTAATTATCTTGCAGAAAATAATTTGATTGACAGTGCGCAGATATGTACGTCAGCTCTTGATGCATTAAGAAATTTTCAGGACTGGGGAAAAGAATTAATTCTCGTGTTTGAAGGATTTTTATCATTTAATCACAGTCAGCTTGAATTAGTTCGCGGATTATCTGACAGGTGCCGTGAAGTGATAATCATTAAGCCCGAAGTCAGCATGAAGAAATTTCACGATGCAAATTACCAGATGAATGTAGGCTCTGAACCGCATAAATCATCAGGCCATGTGATTGAGCTTAAATGTGCAGAGCCCGGACTTGAACCCGACGTTATTGCGCGTACATTAGCGTTATGGTCTCAGGGTGAATACACGCATGATAACGAGTTCAGCGATTTTGATTCGATAGGCATAATGATTGAATCAGGGCGCGAAGAGTCATTTGCTCAGGCGTTCAGACGTTACGGAATACCGTATAATTTTGAGTCGGGCATAAAAATTAATCTCACACTTCCGGGAATAATTCTCTCATCAATAAGGCATCTTGAATCGCGCAACTTCCCGACATACGACACGGCCATGCTTTTATCTCAGTCATGTTTCGCCGGGATCAATTTCCCTGTCATGAAATTATACCGTGCGGGCTGTTACGGTCTTGAGAGCTGGAAGAAATATTTATCTGAACATGAAGAAGAACATGAAACATTTCATGTTGCATTGCGTGCGGTTGAAGAGATTCAAATATTCTGCAGGGTCTTATCACATCAGCACAGGCCACTAGAAATTATGCGTGCGTTTGAGAAATTTCTGACTGCAAAAAATTTATGGCTTGACCGTATCAGCATGACACCTGAATATCCCGGAATGGATGAGGCAATAAGAATCACAGCGAGTGCAATTCAGACGGTCAGAGAAAAAGTAAATGCGCTTGAGGAATTAACGCCTGACTTGGGAAATATTCAGGACAGAAGAATAAGTAAAGAAGATGCGTATGAATATCTTGATGACTGGTGCAAAAATTCATACACAAGAGCTCCCATAAAAATCTCGAACGCTGTACGAATCTTCACAGGTAATCCCCCAGTCCTGTCTTCATTTCCTGTCTGGATAATCACGGGAGTAACCCAAAAAACATGGTCGGGGAACATAAAAGCATCGCCGTTACTGGGCAATGAAGAACGCAGAAAAATTAATGCTAATTCTCATACTTGCCGCTTACGTCAGATGAAGCATCACAGCATGAAGCATTATTCCGTAGGCTTATTCACACGGGCGAGAGAATAACGCTTATATCATGTCCCGAACTCGATAACGAAGGCAGGCCGGTATCAGAATCACCGTTCATGAATAGATTCAAAGAAGACTTCAAAGACACATGGCAGATCACGAGGGCAGATACAGCTGGCATAAATATTTTGCTTGGCAGTGATAATTTTACGTTCAGGGGAATAGACGCAGAAGAAAAAATTTCACGCTGTGCACCCGTCGTTAAGAGAAAATCTGAGGCTGTCGGTGCAAGTGATATTCATGATCTGTTAAACTGTCCGTTCTTATGGTGGCAAAAGAGGCAGGCGAAATTATACGAACGCGATTCTGATATAACATCGCCGGCTGAATGGGGCAATATGATTCATGCATACTGGGAATCAGTATGGAAAGAATATCGTATGAATATGAAAGCATTAGGAAGAATATTTGTTGATATTGCCCAAAAGGAATGGCAGAGGCTGATTGATTCAGAAAAACTTGAAGAAGAAAATGATTATTCACAGTACAGAAAGTTATTGCGAGATTCAAGATTAAAACGTCATCTTGAGGGCGTGAGATTCAGAGTTGAGAGACTGAGAGACATACAAGCATGTATTATTGATTCACTTCATGAAAGCGGCTATGTGCATAAGAAAATCTTACTGGAAGACGAAGCGCATCTGAAGAGCGATATTGACGGCATAACTTTTTTAGGCCAGTGCGATAGAATCGAAATCATGAAGAGTCCTGACGGTGAAGATATTGCATTCATAGCTGACTATAAAGAAGGCTCAAGCAAGAATTCAGAGAAGGCCATGACCATCGAAAATTATTCGTGGAACGCTGAACACATAAAGAAATTTGAACACGGATTACAGCTCTCAGTTTATGCGGCACTGTTTGAACGCATGATGAATTGTACACTTTCAGGAGTATATATACTTGGACTTGAGGACGGGAAAATCGCCGGAAGTTTTTCGGAGAATTCAGCGGGGATATTTGAGCCGTATAAAGCAAAAGATTTCAGCGCAAAGAAATTCAAAGGCGGAATCAGTGAACGCAGTCTTGAAGGAGAGTATGCTATGACGTGTGCGGCCGGTATTCTTAATGCAGGAAAGTTTGAACCCGAATATAATAACGCGGACTGCAGATATTGCCGCATAAAAAGCATATGCCGCAAAGGTGAAATTCGCGGTGATAATTTGCTTATGGAAGACGAAGAAAATTCACAGGAGGAAGATTAAACTTGAAATCCAAACATGTAATGAATAAGCACGATAAAATTTTTGTTGCAGGAGGTTACGGTCTCGTTGGCTCGGCGATAATTCGCAGGTTAAAGCGTGAAGGCTTCGATAATATAATCACAAGAAAACATTCGGAGCTTGATTTAATGGATAAGGCAGCAACGCAGGCATTCTTTGAGAGTGAAAGACCCGGTTATGTTTTCATGGCGGCGGCGAAAGTGGGAGGAATTCAGGCAAATCTTGAAGCGTTAGACAAGTTCATGTACGTGAACACTATGATAGAGTTCAATACAATAATGTCAGCGTTTGAATCAGGCGTGAAGAAATTTTGCTTTTTGGGAAGCGGCTGCATTTATCCGAGAATATGCCCACAGCCCATAAAAGAGTCATATTTGCTCACTGCACCTCTTGAACTCACGAACGAAGGTTACGCCCTCGCAAAAATTTCGGGATTGAAACTCTGCGAATATCTGAACATGCATTATCCCGACAAGGCAGATTTTATTTCCGTGATGCCCTGCAACCTTTACGGCCCGAATGACAATTATCACCCGGAACATTCACACGTGATACCTGCGTTACTCAGGAAATTTCATGACGCAAAAGTGAATAATAAGAATGAAGTTGTCTTGTGGGGAACGGGATCGGCAATGCGTGAATTCATGCACATTGATGACATGGCCTCTGCGTGTGTGTTTCTCATGCAGAATTATTCAGGAGACCCTGCAGACAAGCCAAATACGCCCGGTGAGTCATGGGTGAATGTCGGTTATGGTTCTGACATGACGATTGCGGAACTCGCAGAACGAATCGCAAAGGTTACAGGTTTCACGGGAAAAATTGTATACGATCATGTTCACCCTGACGGAACGCCGCGAAAACTTTTAGACTCATCGAAATTATTCTCGCTTGGATGGCGGCCTGCTGTGAGTTTTGACGAGGGTCTGAGGGAAACATACGAGGACTACAAGCTGAACAAGGACAATTATCGCAGTTAGCATGAAGACGGTAATAATGGCAGGCGGTAAGGGAACACGAATCGCGTCAGTGAATGCGGATGTTCCAAAGCCCATGATAGAACTCGCCGGAAAACCTGTTCTTGAACATACGATTGAATGTTTACGCTCTCAGGGATTCGATGATGTGATTATCACGGTCTCACACATGGCGGATGTAATCATGAATCATTTCGGGGACGGGAAAAACTACGGCGTTAAGATTGAATATTACGTTGAGGATAAGCCTTTAGGGAATGCAGGAGCGTTATTCAGGCTTCGTAATAAACTCGGTGAAAGATTCTTATTACTGAATGCAGATGTAATTTTTGATGTAGATTTGAATCGATTTGCTGAATATCACGCGGATAAACACGCACTCGCAACTCTGTTCACTCACCCTAACAGCCACCCTTATGACAGCGGAATCATAATCGCTGATAAGAATAATTCAGTAACTCAATGGCTCACGAAGGAAGATACACGCCCTCAATGGTATCGCAATAGAGTCAACGCAGGGATTCATATCATAGAATCATATGCACTTGATGATGTTGATACAGAAGGCCATGAAAAAATTGATTTAGACAGGCAGATATTAAAACCGTTATGCCGTTCGGGAAGAGTATTCTGCTATGACAGTCCCGAATACGTTAAGGACATGGGAACACCTGAAAGATATACGCAGGTTCAGAATGATTTTATTTCGGGCAGAGTTCACGCACGTAACTTAACGCATAAACAGAAAGCTGTATTTCTCGACAGGGACGGCACGATAAATAAACTCGTAGGATTCTTGCGCAATATAGACGAGTTTGAATTACTTCCGAATGTCCCTGAGGCAATAAGACGCATAAACTCATCAGGTTATCTCGCAATCGTAGTAACTAATCAGCCCGTAATAGCGCGCGGAGAAGTGAGCGTTTCAGAACTTGAAGAGATTCACAATAAAATGGAGACGCTTTTAGGCCATGAAGGAGCATATCTTGACGCAATATATTACTGTCCTCATCATCCGCATAAAGGTTACGCCGGAGAGATTCCTGAATTAAAGATTGAATGTGATTGCAGAAAGCCCAAGCCCGGAATGTTATTGCAGGCCGCGAATGATTTTAATATAGATTTATCTCAGTCTTGGATGATTGGAGATTCAGAGAATGATATTCTTGCGGGCAAATCTGCAGGCTGTAAGACAGGGTTAATTGGTTCGGATTATGATTCACTTTATGATTTCGTTCTGAAGGAGATTGCATCATGATAATCACAAAAACGCCTTTCCGAATGTCATTCTTCGGAGGAGGAACGGACATTCCCGAATTCTTTAACGTTCACGGAGGCTCAGTAATATCTTCAACGTTCAATAAATACTGCTATGTTCATGTCCGGCATTTACCCAGATTCTTTGATTATTCGAGTCAGGTTGTGTATTCACAGATTGAACGCGTAAAGAGCATAAATGAAATTAATCATCCTGCTGTGCGTGAATGCATGAAGTATCTTGATATGCGCGAGCTCATAGTCTCATACGATGCTGATTTACCCGCGCGTACAGGACTGGGCACAAGCAGCTCATTCGTTGTGGGAATGCTGAATGCGTTTTATGCGCTCAAGGGCAAGTACACAGGCAAGAAGAGACTCGCGGACGAAGCAATTCATGTTGAGCGTGATTTATGCAAAGAGGCAGGCGGATGGCAGGATCAGATAGCAGCATCATTCGGAGGCTTCAACAGGATAGATTTTTCACGTGAAGGCTATGAAGTCTCGCCGGTCATAATTTCACCTGAAAGAAAACGAGAGCTCAATGATAATTTAATGCTCTTCTTCACGGGATTCTCGCGTTTATCATCAGAGATTCAGAATGACACGAAGAAAAATATTCAAGATAAGACAAAGCAATTATTAGACATGAAAGCACTTGTTGATGAGTCAGAAAAAATATTAACGGACAGGAAAGCAGATTTGAATGATTTCGGAAGGTTATTACATGAGACATGGAAGTTAAAGCGTCAGACTGGGAATAAAATTTCAACCAGTGATATTGATTCGCTGTATGAACGTGCAATGAATGCGGGTGCTTTAGGCGGCAAATTATTAGGTGCAGGGGGCGGAGGCTTTTTGTTATTCTATGTGCCTAAAGAGAATCAGAAATTTATGATTGAATCATTAAGTGAACTTTTGCTTGTCCCGTTTGAATTTGAGAACAACGGAACGGACATAATTTACTATGACCCTGAAAATTATTCACTGGAGGATTAAATCATGACTAAGGCATTAATCACGGGCATAACCGGCATGGTCGGATCACATCTCGCTGATTATTTACTCGCAAATACGGACTGGGATATTCACGGCGTATGCAGATGGAGGAGTCCGCTTGATAACGTCTCACATCTTCTTGAACGCGCAAATCATCATGACAGATTATATTTTGAGTACGCAGATTTAAATGATGAAATATCATTAATACGCGTCATTGATTCAATCAAACCCGATTATGTGTTTCATCTTGCGGCACAGAGTTATCCTTTGACATCATTCACAGCTCCGATAGACACTCTCAACACGAATGTATTAGGCACATGCAGATTGCTTGAGGCACTGAGACTCGCAATTGATTCAGATAAAAGCTACAAGCCCGTGATACATGTATGCGCATCATCGGAAGTGTTCGGAAGGATTAGGCAAAATAAACGGGCAGAAGCCCCAGTTTGCCCGGTTTTTACTTGTTAAGATACATGCGAAGCCCGAACTCG
>JAFPWQ010000068.1 GCA_017394925.1 Synergistaceae bacterium | reverse complement strand
CTCCATGTACCTGCGATAATGCCGACAAGCATAGCATAACTGAATGCCATTAACACAGGTCCTCCCCAGACGCATAAAGCGATAACGGGGAATAAAGTCGTAAGTGTAGTATTGATTGTACGTGCCAATGTCTGATTCAGCGATTTGTTGACGAGATTCACAATGCCTTCACGCGAAAGACTTCCCCAGTTCTCACGGACACGGTCTAAAATAATAATCGTATTGTTGAGTGAATAACCTACGATTGTGAGCAAAGCCGCAATGAATGACGATGCAATTTCCATCTGGGTTATACTGAAGAATCCCAGAGCGATAATCACGTCATGCACCAACGGTACGACACTGACGACTGCGAATCTGAACTGGAATCTCAGAGTAATATAAATCAGAATGGCAATCAGGGCAATTGACACACCGATAACGGCCTGCCTTCGGAGTTCACCGCCAACAACGGGGCCGACTTTTTCGAAGCCGGTAACTTTCATGTCGGCAAAATTATTCTGCAGTGCCTTCACAACATTTTCTCTGCTTTGTTCAGTGTCTTCATTCGTGCGGATAATAATTCCCTTCTCGCCGAAATTCTGAATCATGGCCTCACGTGCAACTACTCCGGAAATTACTTCGCGTACTTTCGTGATGTCGGGACGTGAATCGAATTCAGCCTGAATGACATTGCCGCCCGTGAAATCAATTCCGAGATTAAGACCGCGTGTTAAGAGCAGAATTATGCTTATGATGACGAGTGCAAGACTGATAGTTAAAGCGAGCCTTCTGTGTTTCATGAAGTCAAAATTGAGATTAAGCATACTCATCTTTTCACAACCTCCCCGCCGCGTTTAATGAACAGCTGAAGCAATGCACGCGTTACAACGACATTAGCGAATACACTTGCAACCAGACCTATTGAAAGCGTAACACCGAATCCCCTGACTGAACCTGATCCGAAATAGAATAATACGAGAGCTGCAATCAGAGTCGTTATGTTAGAGTCAAGAATCGTAACGAGTGCTTTTCTGAATCCTGCATCAAGTGCCGCCATTGGAGTCTTACCTGAATTTCTTTCTTCACGAATGCGCTCATAAATCAAAACATTTCCGTCAACGGCCATTCCCAGCGTAAGCACTATGCCAGCGATGCCCGGAAGTGTGAGAGTAGCGTTAAAGGCCATGAGACCGGCAAAGATTAAGATTATCGTAACGATGAGTGCAACATCTGCGGCGAGTCCTCTGAACTGATAATAGAGCAGCATGAACACGAGCACCATTCCTGCACCGAATAATCCTGCTTCGAGTCCCTGTTTCACGCTGTCTGCTCCCAGACTCGGACCGACTGAACGATTTTCTGCGATTTCAACAGCAACTGGCAATGCTCCGGCCTTTAGCATAATCGCGAGTCTTCCTGCCTCATCAGCCGTGAATCTTCCGGTAATCTGAGCGCGTCCTCCTGCGATTCTGTCCTGAACGACGGGTGCAGAGATAACTACATTGTCGAGTACGATAGCTAACTGCCTGCCGATTAAACGTGCTGTAGCCTCTTCAAATAATCTTGCGCCTTCGGAATTGAATTCGAGAGATACGCCCATTCTGCCGAGTGAATCAGGTGCAACTTCAGCATTGATTAAATCTTTTCCCGATAACACAACCGGCCCAAGTAAATAATATCTTCCGGCTTCTTCTGCTGGAGCTACGACTGATCCTGCTGTATTTTTGGAACGTGCAAGTAAATCCGCGCTTGCATTGCTTATCTGTGCTAGTGCTTCCTTCCAGCGTTCCTGAGCATTTACGAACTGTATATCACTGTCATAATTGCTTCTGACTGGTTCAGCAGGGAGATTTGCGCCTGTCTGGTCAATTACTTCGCGGAAATCCATTTGTGCAGTTCTGCCGATGAGTTCAAGAGCAGCTGCCGGGTCCTGTATTCCGGGAAGGTCTACTATGATTCGATCCGTTCCGCTCTTCTGGATTATCGGCTCAGCGACTCCGTACTGGTCAATTCGATTCCTGAGAACCGCAAGCAGCCTGTCTATGCTGTCATCTCTTAATGGACTTTCGGGTGTTCCTTTTGCCTGAAGAACTATATGCGCTCCACCCTTCAAATCGAGACCAAGATTAAGCCTGCCTTCGAGAGGCCATATATAGAACAATGCCGCCGCTATTACAATCAATACAACCCAGAGGCGGATTTTGTCATTACGATTCATTAAGCTGATGCCCCCTGATTACTGTCAAGCGCAGGTTTTTCAGGTGATGCATTTGCTGATACTGTGCGCTTTGTCTGAACTGCTGACTTGAGAATGCGAACTCTCACACCTTCAGCAAGTTCAATCTGGAATGTGTCATCGCGGACTTCCTTAACTGTTCCCAAAAAGCCGCCTATCGTTACAATCTGGTCTCCGCGTCCTATACTTGCAATCATATTATTATGCTGTTTATCACGTTTACGCTGAGGCCTGATGATAAAGAAATAGAAGATGAGTACGAATATTGCGAGAGGGAATAACATTCCCATGAGACCGCCGCCCTGAGCTGCTCCGCCTTCCGCAGGAGTTCCGCCCGTGCCGCCTGTCCCTGATGGTGCTGTTCCTCCGCAGGGATTAATTGCTTCTGCCATATCTGAATTATTACCTCCGAAAAATTATTTATGTTTCCACGCTACTGCTTCGATTTCAAGCCCAACACCTTTGGGTAAATCTTTCACTGCCACAAATGAACGTGCTGGTGCTTCCTTCTCAAAGTATGACGCGTAGACTTCATTGACTGCCGCAAAGTTATTTATGTCCGTAACAAATACCGTAGTTTTCACGACATCAGAGAGCATATATCCGGCCGCACTGAGAATTGCTTTCACGTTCTCTAATGACTGCTTAGCCTGTGATGCTATATCTGACGCAACATTGCCTGTTTTTGGGTCAACTGGTATCTGACCTGAGACATAGAGAAATTCACCGGCCTGTATTGCCTGTGAGTACGGGCCGATTGCCGCAGGTGCATTCTCTGTTGAGATTACGCGTTTAACATCGTCAGCAAAGGACATGCTGCTTTAACTCCTTACTTCCACATAGGAGAATACTTCGTGAGACCTGCATATTTAGCTTTGTCTCCGAGATCCTCTTCGATTCTGAGAAGCTGATTGTATTTCGCGATTCTGTCCGTACGTGCAATGCTTCCTGTCTTAATCTGTCCTGCTCTGGTTGCAACTGCCAAATCAGCAATAAAACTGTCTGCTGTCTCGCCTGAACGATGAGATACTACAGCCGCGTAACCTGCATCTGCTGCCATCTGGATAACCTGTAATGTCTCGCTGACCGTTCCGATCTGATTGAGCTTCACGAGAACTGCATTTGCTACACCCTCTGAAATTCCGCGCGCAAGTATCTTCGGGTTCGTAACGAATAAGTCATCACCGACAAGCTGAATCTTTTTGCCTACGGACGCAGTGAGTGCCGCCCAGCCGTTCCAGTCGTCTTCTGCACAGCCGTCTTCGATTGAGATGATCGGATAGTTCGCGATGAGCTCTTCATAGAGTTTCACGAGTGCCTCTGATGTGTATTCAGCACCGCCGCTCTTCTTGAAGATGTATTTATTTTCTTTCGTATCAAAGAATTCTGAGCTCGCTACGTCGAGTGCAAAACTGACATCATCACCGGGCTTGTATCCTGCCTTGTTCACTGCTTCCATGAGAAGATCAAGTGCTTCACGGTTGCTCTTGAGGTCAGGTGCAAATCCGCCTTCATCACCTACACCCGTTGAATATCCGCGTCCTTTTACACAGCTCTTTAATGCATGATAGACTTCTGCGCCCATTCTTAACGCTTCCTTAAAACTTGAAGGGCTGTGAGGAACAATCATAAACTCCTGGAAGTCTACCGTTGAGTCTGCGTGTGCTCCTCCGTTGATTACGTTCATCATGGGAGTAGGAAGCAGACCGCCGTTGATGCCGCCTAACCATGTGTAAAGGGGAAGGCCATGTGATTCTGCGGCTGCTCTTGCGTTTGCCATTGAGACACCGAGAATTGCATTTGCTCCGAGATTTGATTTTCCTTCCGTACCGTCAAGTGCAATCATTGCTGAATCAAGTGCGCACTGATCATCTGCATCCATTCCGAGAATTTCGGGTGCAATTTTCTCGTTCACGTTATCGACTGCGTGCTGTGTTCCTTTTCCGCCGTAACGCGCTTCCTTATCGCGAAGTTCTAATGCTTCATGTACTCCCGTTGATGCTCCTGATGGGACTGCCGCACGTCCCATTGATCCGTCTTCGAGATATACGTCAACTTCTACTGTGGGATTGCCTCTTGAATCAAGAATTTCACGGCCGTGTACACCTATTATTGATGCCATTGAAAATTTCCTCCTGTTGAAATAATTAATTTTATGCAGTTATTATAAATGCCCGTTCAAAAAATTAAAATGGTTTTTCGTCCGGCTTGACTGTACGCTCCTCTAATTGTTCCCATGAAATTGTTTTGGGTCTCTTTAACATGGCCTCATCTGCACAGAGAACTTTTACTTTCAGAACACGGTTAACATATGCAACTTCAATCACGTTATTTTCATGGACTTCACTTGACGGTTTGCATTCTCTGCCTTCGAGTCTGACTGCTCCGAGTTCAATCATTTCCTGCGCAACTGTCCTGCGTTTTACGAGTCTTGCCAGCTTTAAATATTTATCAAGCCTCATTATGATTCGTTCCTCCTGTTGTAAATATAAAAATTATGTGTAGCTTATATCATTACACTACAATATGTTAATTATCGAATAAGTTATAATTATTCATATTTTCATTTTCACAATCACAAGGAGGATTGGTTTTTATCATGAGAAAATTTTTTGCAGCCTTACTCGTAATATCATCATTGCTCATCATATCATCTTCATCATTTGCGGAAGATACACCCAAACTCAGAAGCACAGACCAGCTCAAAACTGAAAGACTTGCAGCACAGCGCGGTACTGTCGGACAGTTCATAGCAGAAGACATGCTCGGCGACAAGAAAAGCTCATTGCTCACGACCTACGAGAAATACGTTGATGCTATAGCTGCATTGCGTCAGGGGAAAGTGAGAGCGGTTGTTATGGATGAAATGCCCGCAAGAAGATTCTTAAATGATGTCGAAGGTCTCGCAATAATGAAAGACTCTTTATCCGAAGAGAATTACGCAATCGGATTCAGAAAGGGAAACACGGAGCTTGTCTCACAGGTCAATAAAGCACTCGAAGAAATCAAATCAGACGGAACACTCAATAAAATATTCGAGAAATACTACGGGACATTCTTAGCCGGTGATGCGTCATCGATTAAGCCTGAAGATATAGATTTCAACAAAGGGGCAAAAGGCGGAAAATTAGTTGTCGGAACAGAGGCTGGATTTGCACCCTATGAGCTTAAAGTAGGCTCAGGCTATATCGGAATCGATGTTGAAATGTGCGCGGCGGTTGCGAAGAAACTTAACCGTGAACTCGTAATCGAAAACATGAACTTTGACGCGTTGCCTATGGCAGTATCGACCAATAAAGTCGACATGATTTGTGCAGGCATAACTGTAACTGAAGAACGCAAAGAGAACATGGATTTTTCAGAGAATTATGTAGTCGGAGCAAAACAGGTTGCAGTAGTAAGAGCAGATGACTATGAGAAATAATTTTGCGAAACAAAAAGGAGCTGGAAGAGGCGATATTGTTCTGGGTATATTTGCGCTCTTTCTGCTCTATCTGCTTTATGATTCAGGATTTTTTACAGCGGCAGCATGGTCGGACTTCAACAGACGCTTTTATCAGAACTTCATCAAAGATTCACGTTACATGATGCTCGTTGACGGTCTGAAGGCTACGATCTTCATGACATCAGGCGCAACTGTAATAGGCGTTATTGTGGGCTTAATCCTGAGCGTTATTCGTGTTGCATATAAAGGCGGGGTACATATTCCCCTGTTAAACAAATTCGCGGAGACATATATATCTGTCCTGAGGGGAACGCCTGCAATGGTTCAGCTCTTAATCTGGAACTTCACGATATTTGCTTCAGCAAGAGACTTAAACACTCAGTACATAGCGATATTAGCGTTCGGGTTAAACTCAGGAGCCTACGTAGCTGAAATTTTCAGGGGCGGAATCGAATCAATAGATGCCGGTCAAATGGAGGCGGCGCGTTCTTTGGGATTATCTTACGGGTCATCAATGCGTCATGTGATTCTTCCTCAGGCACTGCGTAATGTCGTCCCGATGCTCTTCAATGAATTCATTGCGCTGCTCAAAGAGACTTCTATTGCAGGCTATATCGGAATTGATGATCTGACCAGAGCAGGACAAAATATACAGGCACTCACGCTTGAACATTCACAGCCTCTGGTCATGGTAGCGATAATATATCTGGTTATCGTGTTATTCCTCACGCATTTGGTGCGCAGACTTGAGAACTGGTTAAGCCGTGGCAGAAGGGGGTAGCTTTGACAGAATGAATGACATGATTATTGAGGTGAAAGACCTTCACAAGACGTTCATACGCAAGGACACAGGAACGGAGCTTAAAGTTCTTCAGGGGATCAGCACAGGAATACGCAAGGGCGAAAAGATTGCAGTTATCGGTCCATCAGGATCAGGAAAGAGTACGTTTCTTCGCTGCCTTAACCGAATGGAAGAGCCTACATCAGGAGTTATTACGTTCAAGGGAGAAGATATTACTTCCCCGAAATGTGATATAAATCTCGTGAGACGCAAGATGTGTATGGTCTTTCAGCACTTTCATTTGTTCCCGCATTTAACCGTCCGGAAGAATCTCACGCTTGCACCTGTTGACTTAAAGCTCATGACTCAGGAAGAAGCAGACACAAGAGCGCATGAATTGCTTTCGCGTGTTGGACTTGCAGACAAGATTGACGAATGGCCCGACAGGCTTTCAGGAGGTCAGAAACAGAGAGTCGCAATTGCCAGAGCTATGGCCATGAATCCGGATGTTTTACTCTTCGATGAGCCTACGAGCGCGTTAGACCCTGAGATGATCGGTGAAGTTCTTGATGTCATGAAGGAACTTGCTGATTCGGGAATGACGATGTACTTAGTTACTCACGAAATGGGATTTGCACATAAAGTTGCTGACAGGATATTATTCATCGACAAGGGAGTAATCAGTGAAGAAGGCACACCCGATGAGGTATTTGATCATCCTAAACAGCCAAGAACGATTGAATTCTTATCAAAAGTACTGAGACGCTGAGAGAAAGAGAAAAGAGAAAGAGAAAAATTAATCCCCTTGTCATTAAGGCAGGGGGAATTTTTTATCGCGTTATAACAGCAGACCCCCACACATCAGAAATGCATACGTAACCTGTATTATTCTTATCGCTGAATTCTTTCACTGCCTGACGTGCTCCGTTATACTCTTCGTTGCGGATTATGCAGTTCTCTTTATGTTCCATTTTTCCGAGTACTAATTCTTCTGAGGTCCCGGACCAGTCCTGCGAAGCATCTGAAAAGTTTTTTGCCTTTTCCTGTTCAGCATCTCGAGAGTCAAAACCTTCAAACGTATCGAACAAATATAATTTTCTGTCCGGGAAATGATGATTTATATCTTTCGCAAAATCTCCTCTGAAAACTCCCAATTCCGCTGTGCTGCCTTCAATACCGTAACGGTATATCTCGCGTGATGATAATTCCAGTACTGCCCTTCTAGGCTCATAGTCATCAAGGACACATGAAGGATTATTCCTGCAAGGCTCAATGTACAAATCTGAATTCCATTTTCTTGCAATGAATCTGTGAACACACAATGAGCTTAAAAATAATTTGTATTTCCAGCCGCGTTTTTTCATCTTTGCTTATATCTCCAGACATGACAAATTACCCCGCCGCAATAAATACGACAGGGCAAAATGTTTTTTATGATTTATTTGATTTGTTTTTCCGTGTTTACTTTGTGAATAATTATGACAGGTTAAATGACAATAACATACCAATGACCGATGACCGGTTTTACTGACTAATATTGTTCTTGTCAAGTGTTTTATTGAATCTTTCATGTATGATATTTTAGCATATAATCATTCTGCATTGAACAGCGAATCAAAATCAATTCTCTCAAAGACTTCAAGTTTTCCGCCCCTCGTAGCATTTAAGATTCTAATTCCGTGTTCATCAGTATAATTTTTTGCCGCAATAAACGCATCAGTCGCAAAGTCCAAAGGGAATACTACGGCTTCTTCGTCTTTCTGACCATTGCCCCAGAAATTTTCAGTCTGGTAATTCTGAAAGTGATTCTTTATTTCATTTCTGACTGTGATTCTGCCGTCCTTCGTCTGTTCCCTCGCAAATGAATGATCTACTCCCAGTAAAATTATCTCTCTGAATCCCATATAGGCCGCACACTGAATACTCACATACGTAACAGTTCCGCCGTCATAAACGCATCTGGAAATATCATCAGAGAATTGTACTGGTTCACACGGTTCTATGAGCCTGATTAAAACTGCACGGTCAATGTCATAAATTCTTCCGGCCGCACTCATCGCTATAATTTTAAGTTCACATTCAACCGCTGAAATTTTTTCACGCGTCTTCTTTATCTCCTGGAAATCATGAACTGTATATATATCCGGCCTCCACTCTGTAACACCGAATAAATTATATATACTGTTCGATGCTATTGATATTTCACCGTGTGCTTTTATTTTCTCTAAATCTTTCACCGTCAGGCTCGGACCGTTCCCAATAATAAAACACCGTCTGCCTTCGTAAAAATTTTTATATTTCTTTATCTCTGCACTCCCGTTATTAAAACGGTTCATGTTCACAATGCGCTTTATCCCTTTTTCAATCTTTCTGCTGATATTCCTTACGAACGGATATATACGGCTGTCCCGAAATTTATACATTTGATGTTAAATCCTTATCTGCTAAAATTTTTGCTATTATATCAATAAGTACCCGGAGTGTTATTTCACATGAGAGTTCTTCATTATGTCGATGCAGATCATATTTCATGGTTAAGACCTTATATTGCGCACATAAAATCGCTTGAGGCATTCAATATTGAGCAGGCTTTATTATGCCGCCCGAACGGAAAAATTGAACACGAAGCAAAACAGAATAATATTCAGGTTTTCACATGGAGACCTTTAATTGCAGGCATTCCGTTTTTGTCGCCGGGATTCATGAAGATAGTTCGCGAATTTTCGCCGGATATTATTCACACAAGATTATCATCTGCGGCAGGCATTGCGGGCTTCTGGAAGGAATATCATAAAGTCCCGGTCATAAGCACGTTCGATAAACCAGCAAAAGCAAAATATTACGTGAATGCCTCTCACTGTATAGCCTGTGCTGAATGGCTCAAAAATTACATGATTAACTCTCAGGGAATAAATCCAGAAAAAATTACTGTGATACATAATCCGGCAGACACGCATAAATTTTCACGCGATGAATCAAAACGCAAAGAGTTTCGGAAAGTTCTGGGTCTCAGTGAAAATGAAATATTATTTTCGGGAATGGGAATTTATGTTCACAGAAAAGGCTTCGATATTCTGATAAAGTCATTCGCTGAAGTGTGCAGGTCTTATCGGGGCAATGAAAAATTAAGTCTTGCGATTATCGGCGGAGGAGGCGAAAAGGGAATGCTTGAATATTACCTCAGGCTCGCAAATGAATTAGGTGTGAATATCATAATGCCTAGTGAATTCGTTGAAGATGTCCGTAAATGGCTCTGGGCTTCGGATATTTTCGTCATGCCCTCACGCGAAGAAGGTTTCAGTATCGCATTACTCGAAGCTATTGCGTCCGGACTTCCCGCTGTCGTGTCTGACATTGAGCCTTTCACAGAAATAATTTCGCCTGAATGCAATAACGGACTCGTCGCAAAAAAAGATAACCCCGAAAGTTTTGCGGCCATGATGCTTAAAATGCTGGAAATCGGGAATGAAGAAAGAAAAATAATTGCTGATAACTCACTCAAAATGCTTAAAGAAAATTTCACTCCCGAAATATCAGCCGCAAAAACTCTTAACGTATATAAACGCTATGTGAACGTCTGAGTTTTATTTTTATCGCTCGTTCACAACAACTTCACCGGCATTAACTGAATGCGTCAGCCAGACATTGCCCCCGATGACGCATTTATCGCCGATTCTCGTATCACCTCCAAGAATCGTTGCCCCTGCATAAATCACAACGTCATTCCCAATATCCGGGTGTCTCTTGATGCCCTTAACGAGTGATCCGTCAGGCGCAGCGTCAAAACTTTTTGCCCCTATCGTTACATTCTGGTAGATCTTCACTCTGTCCCCGATTGTCGATGTCTCACCGATTACTACTCCTGTTCCGTGATCAATGAAAAAATATTCGCCGATTGTCGCGCCCGGATGTATATCAATGCCGGTCAGACGATGCGCATATTCAGTTATGATTCTAGGGATTAACGGCACATTCAGAATAAAAAGCTCATGAGCAACACGGTATGCACTGATTGCCGTAAATGCAGGATAAGCAAGAATCACTTCGTCAGTGTTACGTGCGGCAGGGTCTCCGCGATAAGCCGCAATTATATCCGTCTCTAATTTATTTCTTATGGACGGAAGACGCGATATTAATTCAGCAACGTAATATTCAGCCTTCACTTTATCATTGAGAGCCTTTGCGACAGATCTGCATAAATTTTTTGCCGCAAGCATGAGATTATGTGCAATTGAATCGCATTCATGATCCATGTGCATCGGGAACATGGCCGCAAGTATCTTCCTGAATCCTTCTTCTGCAAGTTCCCTCGTGCCGTTGTAGTTAATTTCATCCTGTGAAGTTACAGCTTCAAGTTCTGACTCTGCAAATCTTAATGCCTCGTCAATATTCATGTTTATATTCTAATCCGAAAACATCGTAGTTGAAAGATAACGTTCTCCTGTATCCGGCAGAATCACGGCTATATTCTTTCCGGCATTCTCTGGTCTCTTCGCGACTTCAACGGCGGCATAAACGGCAGCTCCTGATGAAATACCCGCAAGAAAACCTTCAATGCGGCCGATTAATTTTCCTGTTCTGAATGCGTCTTCATCTTTGACCGTGATAATCTCATCGTAAATTCTCGTGTTCAGGACTTCAGGAACAAATCCCGCACCGATACCCTGAATCTTATGCGCACCTGAACGTCCTGCTGATAACACCGGCGATCCGTAAGGCTCAACAGCAATCACTTTGACATTCGGATTCTTTGACTTCAGATATTCACCCGTTCCTGTGAGTGTTCCTCCTGTACCTACACCCGCAATGAATATATCAACATGGCCGTCCGTGTCATTCCATATTTCCGGGCCGGTAGTCTCACGGTGTATTTTCGGGTTCGATGGATTAACGAACTGACCGGCAATGAAACTGTCAGGAATTTCTTCTGCAAGTTCTGATGCCTTTTCAATTGCGCCCTTCATGCCTTTGCTGCCTTCAGTCAGAACGAGTTCTGCTCCGTATGCTTTCATTAACTGCCTGCGTTCTACTGACATTGTTTCGGGCATTACGATTATGATTCTATATCCCCGTGAGGCCGCTACTGACGATAACCCTATGCCTGTATTGCCGCTTGTGGGTTCGATTATGACACTGCCGGGCTTGAGTCTGCCGTCTGATTCTGCATCGTCAATCATGGCCTTCGCGATTCTGTCCTTAACGCTTCCTGCAGGATTAAAATATTCCAGCTTGGCTAAAATTTTTGCTTTCAGGTCAAAATGCTTCTCAATCCGTGAAAGTTCAAGCAATGGTGTCCGTCCGATTAACTGGTCAATCGATTCGTAAATCTTCGACATGTATTAATCTCTCCTTTGTGAATATAAGAGTTTATGATTGTGTGTGAAAATGAAAATGAAAATATGAGCGCGTAAGTTAGTGTGAATGTTTTAGAACGTGAGACAACAGCAACAGCACAGTGCCTTCATGATGACTGCATTTGAATAATTGACGCTATGCATTACTGTTTCACCTTCATGATTTGATTTTACTTTTATTGAATTATGCCACGTTTTACTCTCTGAATCAATATGATATATTTGCATGAAATTTTTTCAGGAGGCGTTTAATCTTGCTGAATGTCATTCTCTCTTATCTTCCTTATGCTTTAATCACCACGTTCACACCTGGACCTAATAATCTCATGTCGTTATATTCCGTGAGTGTCGGAGGCTGGACCGCAGGACGCAAAGTTATTTCCGGGATTGCTTCAGGTGTTGCATGTTTAATGACCGTGTCCGTGTTATTCTGTCATGAACTCACGATTTATGCTCCCGAACTCGTAAAATATCTAAAGTATATCGGTGTAGCATATATACTCTGGCTTGCGTATCATATTGCAATGAGTGTTCCGTCAGATTCAGAATCGCATCCTCTGAGTTTCACTTACGGATTCATTCTTTCAGTTACGAACGTAAAAGTGATTCTTTATCTCATCACGATTTTTACGGCTTATATTATCCCTTCAGGAGGCACACTCTATGACATGATTCTTCATACTGCGTTCTTAATGTCAATCAGTGCTGTGAGCTGGGCTTTATGGGGTGCGGCAGGCGGAATGCTGCAGAAATTCCTGAAGAAATATTACAGGCCGTTCAATATTCTCATGGGCATTATATTATTATGGTGCGCATATCAGATTGTGAAATGAGGAGGCGTTATTCATGGCCGCATATTTGCATCAAATCGAAGAAGTATTCAAGCTCATTGTTCAGTCAGGAATATTAACGCTTGAATTTGCCGGTGTCTGTACGATTATGATTACGACAGCTAAAAGCATATGGGGCTGCATTAAGCGTGATAGTCATGTGAGGCTGACACTCGCAAAGGGAATAGCACTTGCTCTTGAGTTTAAACTCGGCGGTGAGGTATTGAGAACTGTAATTGTCCGTGAATGGTCTGAACTTGCAATACTGGGAGCAATTATAGTTTTGAGAGGAGCATTAACGTTTTTGATTCACTGGGAGATTAAGACGGAAGAAGCGAATCTGAAGTGAAAATATAAACTGAGGCTGACAGATTTTTATTCACTCCGCCGGCCTCATGTCTATTTGCGTTTACTCTTCGTTATTTCCGTTTTCAGGTGCTTGTGCTTTCTTGCGTCTCTTATTCCTTCTGAACAATGCAGGTCCCTTTCTTGATTCGTAATCTGAATCAATATCCATGCACCAGCTTTCAGTCATGGCTGATTCATATCTCATGCTGTGCATTGCCCTGTTCACGCTCGCAAAGACTGCACCAGTTCCGGCACTGTCGGCCATGTAATTTGCGGCTCTGTTTCTGCCTATGCCAAGACTTTCAGCCGTAGTGATTGCGTCCATATTTGCACCGATGAATAAGAACTCCCAGCCGTATTTTTCTTTTTCGTGTTCAATCATGCGTTTTATGCCACGCCCTGTGTACTGATGACTCGCATTCTCTAATCCGTCAGTTATTATCGTGAATACTGTCTTTTCTGGTATCTCGTCAGGCCTGGAATTCCTGTAGACATTCACGATGTGCGTAATCGCTTTGCCTATTGCATCATGAAGTGCAGTACTCCCTCTTACCCAGTAATCATTTTCGGTCAGTGCGTTAATCTCATTGAGCTTTACTCTGTTGTGCAGAACTTCATACTGATCATCAAACAGAACTGTAGACACAATAGCTTCACCGGGTTCTGCTTTCTGTTTCTCAATCATCGAGTTAAAGCCGCCTATCGTATCTTTTTCAAGTCCCTGCATTGAGCCGCTCCTGTCGAGAATGAAGACCATCTCAGTTATTCCGTTCTTCACTTTTTCAACGGGCGTTTTATCTTCTTCATGGCCATGTACAGCATTATCCCAGCGTTTAAGTTCGTTTTTCATGAAATCATCAAGCAGAGGCATAATTTGTTTCTCAATTTCATCCGGTATTCCGTACATGCCCTGAGCAATTGAGCCTGCAATCGCCGCAATCGTATCTGAATCTCCGCCGATTGATACAGCCCT
>JAFPWQ010000067.1 GCA_017394925.1 Synergistaceae bacterium | reverse complement strand
TTACAGGGTCAGTGAGATTATGCGAGTGAAATTTCAATGCCTCAAGGATAATATGCTTCTTATGTTCATGCTGGGCATCATTCAGACCTGCTCCCCTTCCGACAAGCGAATCATCACGCGTATTCAGTGCGGCCATGATACACGCACATGCAGGCGTAGTGTTCGACATTCCGGATTCGCCAGTTCCGATTATGCTGATTCCTTCACGCTTTGCATCACGTACTATGCTTATTCCATACATGATTACTTCTTCTGCAAGTTCACGGGACATAGAGCGGCCATGAAGAAAATTATTTGTTCCGTTGGGCATGAACTTTTTCGTGATTATGTTTTCGTGTTCAGATAAGCCCTTAACGCCTAAGTCATAGAGTCTCAATTCTGCTCCTGCCTGACGCGATAATATATTTATGCCCCCGTTTTGATTCTCTGCGTAGACTTCCATTAATTTACGCGTGAATTCCTGAGGTGAACTGCATACTCCTTCGTTATATATTCCGTGATCTGATCCGAATAAGCATATAATTTTTCTGGTGAGTGTGTTTTTTGCTTTGCCTGTGATGCCTGCAATCCTGACTGATATTCTCTCAAGTTCTCCAAGACTGCCCGATGGCTTTATGAGTTTATTCTGAAGTTCCTGTGCTGCTTTCATGGCCTGAGTGTTAAGCGGCGTAATTTGCTTTAAGAGTTCATGTATCATTTTTCATTTTTTCACTTCTCGTTTAATAGTCTGAGCGATAAATTAAATGCTGTCCTGAAAAATTCTGCCGGAATATTTTTATGCTGACTGAAGAATTTTATCACCTCTTTAGTATTGGACTGAGCAGCAAAAGAAAGAAGCGCAGTTTCATTCTTAGTGAATCTCTTTGACGAAAGAAAAGTATTGATGTCAGGAGTTAATCCCCAGACATTAAGCCATCCCCATATAAATCTCCAGTCTAATATTTCAGGAGGGATATATACTTCGCAAAGTAATTTCATGTTCCAGTATAAATTATTCAGCAAAGCATCATCGGGCTGTGAGGGCTCAAGATGTTTTGTTATCAGCCTGCACCATTTTAATGCCGTCATTATCTGTTCTCTGCTTTTTCTGAGTGCAAGCATGTCATCTTTTATATCTGTGTCCTCAATGAAATAATTTTTGCTTCGTGATTTCTTTCGTAATTTGAATACTGCCCAGATAAACGGCTCTTTGTCTCCTGAATATGAATGTGATTTGACTGTCGCGTTTAATATCCCGTAATGTTTCAGGAACAATGTTAAATAATAAGTGTTATCGCCGTAAATTTTTCTTGAGAGTATCACGCCGGAAGAGATAATATAGCTGTCATTGTAGAACACGATGATATTATGCCTCCCTTTATGAATCTGTATTTGAAATTTGAGAATTACATTCTAGCATAGGCATATTGAACATTGGACTGTTAATTACGATATAATACGAATATTCATTTTTCAAAAAGTTTTCATCTAAATTAATTCTTAACTTGAGGGGAGTGTTTATCACTATGAACCTGCCAACGTTTTTAGGTGGAGTACATCCGCCTGAGGGCAAAGCTCTAACGGAGAACAAGGCAATAGAAATATTACGGCCTTCAGAACCGAAAGAGTTCATTTATCCGTTGTCCCAGCATATCGGTGCACCATGTTCACCAGTAGTAGCCAAAGGTGATAATGTTCTTGCAGGGCAGAAGATTGCAGACACGGAAGCGTTCGTATCAGCTCCGATATTTTCGGCTGTATCGGGAGTAGTGAAAGAGATTGCACCCAGAATGACGATTGCCGGAAGCATTGACCCGTGTATCGTGATTGAGAGCGACGGAAAATATGAGCGTGCGCCTTCACTGCTTGATGAGTTAGGGCATAAACCCAAAGCAAATGAGTATGTGAAGCTGATTCGTTCAGCCGGTATTGTGGGGATGGGCGGTGCATGTTTCCCGACTCACGTCAAATTATCGCCTCCCAAAGGAAGCGTAATCAAATGGCTCATCGTGAATGCCGCAGAATGTGAACCGTATCTTTCATGCGATAACAGACTCATGATTGAGAGTCCTGACGAAGTGATTCGCGGACTTGGCTATGCGCTTGAAATTTTCCCGGAGGCACAGGGAATTATAGCCGTCGAGAACAATAAGCCCGAAGCTATACGCACGCTTATGGAGCATAATACGAATCCCAGAATCGAAATCATGCCCCACAAAGTGAAATATCCTCAGGGAGCAGAAAAAATGCTTATCTGGTCAGTAACGGGCCAGGAGATTCCTGTTGTGCCTGCATTGCCTGCTGATGTCGGTTGCATAATCCTGAATACGCGAACAACATGGCAGATCTGCAAAGCAATCGAAGAAGGTCAGCCCGTAACCGAACGTGTAATCTCAGTAACAGGAGACGCAATCAGCGAACCGAAAAATTTACAGGTGCCTCTCGGAATTTCTGTTCGTGAGTTACTCAATGCATGTAACGGATTCAAAGAAGAACCCGTGAAGATTCTTGCTGGCGGTCCGATGATGGGACTTGCGATGCGTTCCGTTGATGTTCCTGTCGTCAAAGGCACATCGGGAATCTTAACGCTCACGGAGAAGACTGCATACATAGCAGAAGAGAGCGCGTGTATCAGGTGCGGAAAGTGTATCGAGGCATGTCCTATGCATTTAGAGCCTACGTTCCTTGACCATGCTGTGAGACGAAGAGACTATGCAACGTTCGAGGCTCATATGGGTATGAACTGCATTGAATGCGGCTGCTGTACGTATATATGCCCTGCGTCAAGATGTTTAACTCAAAGCTGCAAGGACGGAAAAGCGGCTGTAATGGCAGAAAGACGAAAGGCTGCGGCGGCGGCAAAAGCAAAAGCACAGGAGGCGAAATAGAATCATGTCAACAAAACTTGTAGTATCAACATCACCGCATGTACATTCAGAGTTCAGCACGCAAAAGATTATGGGCATGGTGATTTTATCGCTCATTCCTGCCGGTATCGTGGGCGTATATTTTCTCGGACTCCGTGCATTATGCGTGATTCTTGCGTGTGTACTTGCGAGCGTAATCAGTGAATGGGCATGGCAGAAGCTCAATCACAAGAAAACCACGATAAGCGATTTATCCGCAGTCGTAACGGGATTGCTTCTCGCATATAATCTTCCTCCGACGATTCCGATCTGGATGGCGGTATGCGGCTGTGTATTCGCGATCATAATCGTTAAACATTTTTACGGCGGCATTGGCTGTAACATCGTGAACCCTGCATTAGCGGCCCGTGCAATGATGTTAATCTCATGGCCTACAGCAATGACAACATGGACACTCAACGGCATATCAGGCCCTACACCGTTAGCGGCAATGAAGGCCGGTACAATGGGCAATGTCTCAGTGTGGAACATGTTCATCGGTAACATGGGCGGCTGTATCGGCGAGACATCATCAGTGCTTCTTATACTCGGCGGATTATATTTAATCTGGGAAGAAGTAATTTCGTGGCGCATTCCAGTAATATATATTGCAACGACGGCGATATTAGCATCACTCTTCAAGCACGGCGGAGATGTTCTCATACTTCATGAGATATTCACCGGCGGACTCTTAATCGGCGCGTTCTTCATGGCCACAGACTACACGACTTCACCCATGACTGCAAAAGGTCAGTGTATATATGCGTTCGGCTGTGGATTAATCACGGCATTGATTCGTATGTGGGGCGGTTATCCTGAGGGCGTATCATTCTCGATTCTTATCATGAATATCGCAGTGCCGTTAATCGACAGGTACACAGAACCCGTAGTGCTTGGTGCACCTAAGAGCAATTTCTTCAAGAGAATGGGAACTAAGTAACAGCTTGTAATACATACTCAAAAATATAAATTTTAGGAAAGGCAGGTGTAATCCGCTTACAGGAAATTTAGTAGATTAGCTTTTATACCGAATTGACACGGGAATTATAATTTATCTCATTGGTGAGCCTTTGAAAACTGGACATTGGCTGTTGGATGAAGAAAAGATGAAGCGATAACCAAGCAAGGGTTTCGTCCGTAAAATGTGCAACCATCAATGAGCAAGGAATTTATGTACCGATACGTTAGTCGGGAATTCAAGCCTTCGGAGCGTCAAAACCAACGTGAGTAGCTTATGCGAAAACGGACGCGTAGAACAAGGAAGGGAACATAAAAGCTAATTTGTAGCTTTTTATAAGTTTTCTGTAACGGCAAAATCATAATGTCTGAATCGGCCGTTAATAACAATGACAGCGTAAGTTTTGGTGATGCAATGAAGAAAGCCCTTCGCTTAGGAGGAACGCTTTTTGCGGTTACGGCGGTAACAGGATTAATTCTCGGATTTGTTGAACACTTCACAAGTCAGGCAATCATGAAGACAGAACTTGAAGCACGTAATGCGGCATTCCGTAATGTTATCCCTGACGGAAATAAATTCAATCCCGTAGATGTCATTGCAGGAGAAGAGACAGTAACAGGAGTTCAGAAGGCAGAAAATGATTCTGGTCTCGTGGGCTGGTGCGTATCAGTGAGTTCAAAAGGTTACGGAGGAGCTTTGAATTTCGTTGTGGGAATAACGAAGGACGGAACAGTCAAAGCAATTAACATTCTGAATCACTCAGAGACTCCCGGATTAGGCGCAAAATCAACTGAACCTGAATTCTATGAACAGTTCAACGATAAATCTGCGTTGCCTCTGAAAGTCGTAAAGGGAGCTGCAAATAATCCAGATGAAATATCTGCAATATCAGGAGCAACGATAACATCAAGTGCAGTAACAAACGGAGTGAATGCTGCTGTCGAATACTGGAACAAGAATCTGAAAGGGGCTGAGTAAGAATTGAGCCAGAGTAATTTTAGAATCATTACGAACGGAATTTTAGCTGATAACCCTACATTCGTTCAGTGCATAGGCTTATGTCCTACGCTTGCGGTAACAACGAGTGTGGCTAACGGTCTTGGAATGGGAATAGCGGCAACGTTCGTGTTAATCGCGTCAAATATAGTAATTTCACTTCTGCGTAAAATGGTGCCTGATGAAGTCCGTATACCGATATTCATAGTCGTAATTGCGGGATTCGTAACTGTGATTGAATTCCTGATGAAGGGATTTGCCCCCGAACTGAATAAATCACTGGGAATATTTATCCCGTTAATTGTTGTGAACTGCATCATTCTTGCACGTGCGGAGGCGTTTGCATCAAAGAACGGAGTATTTGCATCTGCGCTTGACGGAATCGGAATGGGTTTAGGTTTCACGATTGCATTAATGTTTCTGGGATCAATCCGTGAGATTATCGGCGGCGGAACATGGTTCGGGAATCCTGTTGTGAGTTTTGAGCCTGCACTCTTAATCGTATTAGCTCCCGGAGGTTTTATTGTTTTGGGCTGCTGCATGGGTGCATTCAGGGCATTACAGGCAAGGGCGGCACGTATGCGCGGACTTGGTGCAACACCTGCAGAGGCTCGTCCAATGGGCTGCGGGTCATGCATAATGGCTAAATTCTGCAATAAGACAGAAGCAGATGAAACATGCGAGGTGAAATAGGCCATGACAATGACAGAATTATTTTTGCTCTTTCTGAGTTCTATTTTCGTCCATAATATTTTGCTCTCACGTTTCTTAGGCTGCTGTCCGTTCATGGGCGTAAGCTCAAAGCTAAAAACTGCTCAGGGAATGGGTGCGGCGGTTGTTTTTGTTATCGTGCTTGCGTCATTAATGACATGGCTGACGTATAACTATCTGCTTGTGCCGTTACACCTTGAGTATTTGTACACGCTTTCATTCATTCTGGTAATTGCGGCCTTAGTTCAGTTCGTAGAGCTTGCACTGAAGAAATTGAATCCCGTACTCTATAAATCACTTGGCATATTCCTTCCGTTGATTACAACAAACTGTGCGGTTCTGGGAGTTGCAGTTCTCAACATGAACGAGAATTACGGACTTGCGGCATCACTCGTAAATGCTTTCGGTTCATCTCTGGGCTTCCTGCTTGCAATATCATTAATGGCCGGAATACGTGAGCGCATTGAAGAGAATGACGGTATACCTGACTGTCTGCAGGGTCTTCCGATGGCATTAATCACGGCGGGCTTAATGTCGATTGCCTTCATGGGCTTCACAGGAATCATAAAGTAAGGAGGTTTTCACATGGACATAATGCACGTAATGATAACCCCGTTGGCTTTAATGGGCATAATGGGACTGATATTCGGAATAGTTCTTGCGGTTGCCTCGATAGTATTCCGTGTTCATCAGGACGAAAGAATCGGCTTAATCCGTGCGGCACTTCCCGGTGCTAACTGCGGAGGCTGCGGTTATCCCGGCTGTGACGGCTATGCGTCAGGAGTAGTAAACGAAGGAGCTGCGGTGAATAAATGCAGTGTAGGAGGCTCAAAGGTTGCAGAAGTCATAGCCAGTATAATGGGAGTTGATGCAGGAGACACTGTACCCGTCAGAGCGTTCTTAAAGTGCAAGGGAACATGCGAGGCCTCACCGCGTCAGTTAATCTATGACGGAATACAGGACTGCCGCAGTGCCGTAACAGTTCCGGGCGGCTCACCAAATGCGTGTCCGTTTGGCTGTGTGGGACTGGGAACATGCGTTAAAGTCTGCAACTTCGGAGCTTTGTCTATGGGCGATGATGGTCTCCCAAAAGTTGACGTAAGTAAATGCGTAGGCTGCGGTGCATGTGTATCAGCATGTCCGAAGGGTATGTTATGCCTCGTGCCTGTAACAGCAGACGTAATTGTCGCGTGCAATTCACACTGGAAAGGCCCAATGGTGAAGAGTGTGTGCAGTGCCGGGTGTATTGGCTGTACTCTGTGCGAGAAGAAATGCCCCAAACAGGCTATCACGATTGAGCATGATTTGGCCGTTATAGATCAGTCAAAATGCATAAAGTGCGGAATATGCGCTAAAGTGTGTCCGGCTAAATGCATAAAGACCGGTGAAAAATTTGAAGTTATGAAGAAATCAGCATAAAGAAATTAAGAATATTAGACATTAAAGCCCTGTTTGAGATGATAAAATCCCGGACAGGGTTATATTTTTATGAAGGAGCTATAAATTTTCATGAGAAATATGTTTTTCATTATGCCGGTTCTAATTTGTCTTTATGAAATATGCAGTCTCATATTGCCTCTCAAAATATCTCTATGGTCAAAAGTCTTAGCGTCAATAATTCTTCTTGCAGGTCTCTTAAAGATTTTCATGTACCGAAGGACATCATCAGGCTTTGACATGACAGAGCTGCCGTATTACGCGAATGTTCTTGTGTCAGTAATATTCAATTTCATAATCGTAGCTTTGTTTATATTGCTGGTGAAGGATATTGCGTTTATCATTCTGCGAATCATATTGCGATTCAAATTCCCTTCGCATTATGCTTCGCTTGCAGTTCTGATTCTTGCGTTATGTTCGACACTTTACGGAACATACGAGGGTATGAGAGTGCCTGATGTTAATACGCATGAAGTGAAGATAGCCGGACTTGCGAAAGAATTTGACGGAATGAGAATAGCAATGTTAGTTGATATACATGCGAGTAATCTGAATAACCGTGAATTCGTTCAGGCAATTGTGAATAAGACTAACGCATTAAATCCAGACCTGATATTAATGCCCGGAGATTTCGTTGACGGTCAGGTCAAAACGAGATACGCAGACGTTGAGCCGTTAAAGACTCTCAGAGCAAAATACGGTGTGTATGCTTCAACGGGCAATCATGAATACTATTTTGATTTCACTGGCTGGATGAGACAGCTGAAAGAATTCGGGATAAACTTTCTTGAGAATGAACACGTGATAATCGAATCAGGAGACGCAAAATTAATCATCGCAGGTGTACCAGATCAGACCGGCGGAAATCATAATACAGAACTTGCAGTGAAAAATATTCCTGAGAATGTTCCCGTTATCCTCATGGATCACAGACCGGAAGCAGCGCGTGAGAATGCAAAGTATAATATTTCACTTCAGCTTTCAGGACACACTCACGGAGGACAGATGCCCGGTGTGTATGAGCTTGTGAGACGTGCAAACGGGGGTTATGTTCGGGGCTGGTATGATGTGAAAGGCATGAAACTTTTCGTCAGTCCGGGAACATCACAATGGACAGGCTTCCAGTTAAGACTCTTTGATCCTTCAGAGATTACGTTATTGATTCTGAAGTCCGAATGATAATAAAAACTCCCCTGCATTAACACAGAGGAGTAAAAATTATTCCGGCGATACTCTCAGCGTACCCGGATTAGTGTACGTAACGAGAGCAATCGTACCCGGAACTGAGCGCACATATTTACGTTCGGTGTAATCAATGGGAACTGACCCCGAAGATTTTCCAGATGAATGACTTGCCGCTAACTTTGCTGCATACTCAAGTACATTGCGTTTATCGTGTTCAAGTTCATCACGTTTCACGCCCCGAATAATCACATGTGCTCCGGGCATTTCGTGAGCATGAAGCCAAATGTCATCAGGACGTGCAATTTTCAGTGTAACGTATCTATTTCCTCTTGCAGATAACCCGACGAGAATATTCACACCGTCATGATTAATATTCAGGTGAGGCGGAATATCTGAAGTCTTTTTCCTGTGCTTAGGTGAAGTATTTTGCTTTTGCTCAGGCGAGATCCATTCGGTTAAATCTTTCAGTGCCTCAGTGAAACTTTCAGGGTCATCAATTGCCGCAAGTAATTCATGCTGTTCATTCATCTCACGAATAGATGATTTGATTTCTTCAAGAGAATTTTTTATCTCTTCGGGATTACCTTTAGCTTTACGGTAACGCCTGAAATATCTTTCTGCATTTCTTGACGGCGATAATTCCGGGTCAAGCGTAATCTTTAACTCATGGCCTTCCCAGTCAGTGAGCGTAATATTTTCTGCTCTTTTCGGAATTTCGTAGATATGCGCGAGTATTGCCTCACCTTTGAGCCTGAAAATTTCGGATTCTTCGCATTCCTTGAGCTGCTTAATGAGGCCGTCCCTGTGTCTTTCACGTGATTTAACCGCACGCTTAATCTTCGCATCAATCTCATGCAATTTCTTCTCGCGGCCTTTACGCAATAACGGCAGCAGCACCCCATGACGTGAAGCCCTCAATGTATCATGGCCAAGCTCAAGCATACCGTCAAAGGCAAAGTCAAAGCGCGTAAGATAATTATTCTTAGTGATGAGCCTGCAAGTAATATCAGAATTTTCATCGGTGAGTTTCATTAGTGCCGAATGCCACGAGATAGCATTTTTTTCTTCCCAGTGCGATTGAATCATTCTCGCTAATGGTCTTCCGATTCCGTTTAAGTTCTGGACATCCTCAAATTTTATTGCGCGGTTATTCTGCAAGTTTATTCCGTTGAACACAGGAGGAGGAGTATATGTGTGTCCGGGCAGTATAGTCCTGAAATGATTCACGTCGGGTGTTGAATGTCTTGCGGCCTCGTCAATTTTCATGTTCTCGTCAAGCAGAAGGAAATTCGCAACAGGTTCAGTGATCTCAATTACGAGATAATAATTCACGCTCACACCAGCAGAGACTCTTCGTCTTGCCGAAAATTTTAGTATCCTGTCATGATTCAATTGCTCGACCGAATATATTTCGCCACCGTGAGTTAATCTGCTCTTCAGTGCATCAGTTATAGAAGCTCTTGACGGTGATATTTCTTTGAGTGCGTTAATCTCATTCTGTGAGGCAATGCATACTCCCGAACTCCCCGAATGCCACGAGAACAGCAAATAATTCTCTGAATAAGTCTTGAGTGCAGTCCATGCTTCTCCGCCTTCAATACGATTGACCCGCAGAGGAAGAATCCTGCGGATCCCCCCTGCGAGTCCTGAAATGAATTCCGGCCCGAATGCCATGATTTATATTTACCTCAGCAGGCCAAGAATACTGCTTCTCTGCATCTCGTTTGACTGTGCAAGCATGGTCGTATTTGCCTGCATTAATATTTGCATCTTCGCGTATTCGAGTATTTCTTTCTGGTAATCCGTATCGCGTATATGACTGTTCGCCTCAGTGAGAGCTTCTGTTTCTTTCGTGAGATTATTGATGTGATGTTCAAGTCTGTTCTGTGCTGCACCGAGACTTGCCTGCTGCATTGATACACGGTCGATTGCCGCGTCAATCAGTGTAATCGAATTCGCGGCTCTCTCACGGCTCATCACGTTCACGCCGTCAAGACCGAGTGAATGCGAACCCATATCGCCGATGTTAAGCAGAACGTCATCACCTTCACTTGCGCCCGTCTGAAAAACTGTAGTGTTATCCGCAAGATGAAGAACTGACTCGCTTGTCTTCGTTACTGAGTACATGAAGTTCTGCGTGTCTTCATTCCATGCCGCATTGATTCCCATCATAGGATCAAATTCAACGTCAACGTTCTTGTGAATCACTCCGACTAAACGATTGCCCGTAATCTTCACGTTCTCGGCAATAAGTGAATCGTCATGCGCATCAATGACGCTCACAGAGTATTTATTTTCAGCCGCATCCTGAATCGTATTCAGTGAAAACGCCTTGAGCAAATCTTCACTGCCTGAAAGCGTAATTTTCCCTTTTTCGCCTGCAAGTGCGGAACGTATGACCATAGTGCCTTCGACAGATTCAGCACCTTTAGTATTCCCGTCAACGAACGTAACAAATTTCGTTGCGTCATCGACATATACAGACTGACCGAGCTCTGAAGCTATTGCATTGTTTATCTTCTTTGCGGCATCATTGAGCGTATCTCCGGCATAGAGCATAACTTTTGCCTGTTTTCCGTCCCCCTGAGTGAGCGTTAATTCTTTCGGTTCTTCAAGTATAAATTCTCCGTCAGCTGTCCAGAATTTATCGAGGTCGCGTAATTTCGTATCACCGTCCGCAACTTTGCCCACGTATGACGCGTTGAAATTCGCAAGAATAGCATCATAACTTCCGAGTCTGCCTCCCGTTAATGATTCGCTTTTGAATGCGCTTCCTGTTTCAAGCGTAATTGTTCCCTGCGTAACATCTCCGCTTCTGCCGTTGATGAAGTAATTCGTGAATTTTAATTCCGTGTTTGCCGTTTTGCTCCCGTCAAGCGTGTAATGAATCGTCTCACCGTTAAACGCTCCTCCGTAACTTTTGTCCGGGTCAGAACTGTCAGCAAAGCCCGTGATGTTTATATCAGTTTCGTTTTCATTGCTCTGTGCTGCTCCTCCTGCACCAACGAAATATACGAACTTTGCGCCTTCTTTCACGCCTGATATATCATTAAGTGATATGCTTGCATTTGCCGTTCCTGATGTGCCGCCGAACAGACCAGTCAAGCCAACAGATGAATCTTCTTCTGCTGAGACTACAATATTATCCTGACGTGCAAAAGTGTTCAGTCCGTCCTGTGAAAGTTTTGAGGCTTTAGCATTGAGTGTTACGAGGCCGTTCACTGCGTCAACATGTGTAACTTCAAATAAGACGCTTGCATTCTCGGTGTTCGTGTCTTCAACCGTCAGACTGAATACATCAGAGGCATCAAGAATTTCTGTTGTGTTTGAGCCTGCCGTTGTTATTGGTGCAGTTCCAGATCCGCCGCCCTCATATTTTACATACATAGCCGGAGCATTTCCGCCGCCCGTAGTTGTGGCAGTTAGTGTTAAACCCGTATCACCCTCTGATGAATCTTCAAAGCCTGTTATATATATTCCTTTGTTTTTGGCCGCCGCTATGATTTCATCCTTCACGCCCGTGTAAGTCTTCCCTGAGCTTGAAGTTCCGCCTGTGAAAAATGCTGCTTGTTCTTCTGCTGTTGACTCCTTTGCCCCGAAGATATTCGTACCTGATGTTGACCAGATTTCTACACCGTCAGATGTTACAACGCTTACTTTCGTTACGGGAGCTGATGTTTCTTGAAACTCAATCGTGCTTTCTATGCTGTCCTGCCTTCCTCCGAGATTGACGGAACCCATGAACACACCTTCAGTAGCATAGCTCACATCTCCGTCATGCTTAACTGTATAATTCCCCGAAGGAAGCGCGCCGGTTACATGAACGTCTTTAATGCCGTAATCTTTCTGAAGTGTTTTATCTGTTACAACGTCATCATGCTTTACCGTGAATACATCGGTCTTCTGGACTTCTGCCTTGCCTGCCTCAGCTGAAACGCGAATCTTAAAATTTCCGTCAACCGCGTATTTCTGTCCGAACTGGTCAATCGAACGCAATCCGCCTTTGATTACAGCTTTCACTTTGCTGTCCGTGCTGCTCCATAAAACCGCATTATCCCCGCTGAGAATTTTTTTCCTGTTGAACTGCGTTGTATTTGCTATCAGGCTTATCTGGTCGCGTATCTCGTTTATCTCAACCTGAATATAACTCCTGTCCTGCTGAGTGAGAACATCATTTGCTGCCTGCACAGAAAGTTCACGCATTCTCTGCAGCATTGACTGTGTTTGATCTAATGCACCGTTTGCAGTCTGAATAAGGCTTATCCCGTCCTGCGAGTTATATAATGCCTTGTCCATTCCGAATATGCGCGATCTCATTGTCTCACTGATTGCTAATCCGGCTGTGTTGTCTATATCTGCAATTTTCGTTCGCATTCCCGTTGATAATTTCTCAAGTGAACGCTTCATTGCAAGTGTATTCTTCTGCATGATACGCTGACCCATCAATGAAGTTATATCATGATTCATTATCATCGACATGTTTTAATCACCTTCCTTAGTGTGTGAAAAATTTCATCCGTGAATACAAGTGAACCCCCGTTTTTGTGTAATGGACACGCGAACGAGGATTCGTATTTATATTTTACGCCTGTATATCGAGTTTATATTTACGTTTTGTTATTCTGCGTTCATTTGTCTTCTCGCGGAATTTTTTTACAAACCCGATCACTTTATCCGGCGGAACTTTGCGTATTATCGTCCCGTCCTCAGAATTTATCACGCTGACCTGAACAATATCAGCGTCCGTTATTACTTCATATCTCAGATGACGCATAGCAGCAGCACGGTCAATATTTTCTGCCCTCGCCTTTTGTGCTTTCTGTGCGATTGCGTCAGATTTTGACTGCTTAACCTTCGCCGCACGCGATTCTGCTTTTTCGCTTTCGGTCTCATGCGGAGAAGTATCACTGTATACGTTTCCGAGTGTCTTTGTCCTGATTACCTGACGCTGTATTTCGGCAACAGGTGAATGACTGTAGAGAACGGGATCACTTGTTATGAATCCCATCGCACAGATTCACCTTCCGTTCGTTAAAGCAATGTACGCAATGTAAATCAAAAAGGGGAAAAGAGGCTGCCCTCCTTCCCCCCATGAAATCTCTGTTTCTTAATGCTTAATTGCGTTTCTGAATTAACCTGCTTAAGACTAACGGATCAGGCTGAGGACGTTCTGAGGCTGCTGGTTTGCCTGCGCGAGCATTGAGTTACCAGCCTGAAGCATGATGTTGAGCTTCGTGAAGTTCATCATTTCCTTCGCCATGTCTGCGTCTCTGATTCTGCTCTCCGCCGATGTCAGGTTCTCGCTTGCTGTCGTCAGGTTGCTTGCTGTGTATTCTAACCTGTTCTGATATGCACCGAGATTTGCTCTCTGCGTTGAGACTTTATCAATTGCGTTGTCGATAATCGTGATTGAGCGTGCTGCTCTGTCGTGGCTCATGACGTTTACGCCGTCAAGTCCAAGCGCATGGCTTCTCATATCGCCGATGTTCATCGCAAGGTCTTCACCCTCGTTTGCACCGATCTGAAGTACCGTAGTGTTATCTGCAAGGTGTAACGTGGACTCAACTGTTGCTGATGAATAGACAAACTTGTTGAGATTTTCGTTCCATGCCGCACTGATTCCGCTGAGCTCGCCGACTTCAACATCAACGTTCTCGTCAATGAGACCCTTCGCTACGTTGCCGGTGATCTTTACGCCCTGTTTGATGAGCTGACCTGTGTGTGCATCTTCAACATCAACCGTGAATGATGTCTCTTTTGAATTCTGAATCGTGTTCAGTGAGAATGCATTCAATAAATCCTCATCACCTGAAAGCGTGATCTCGCCGTTCTTGCCGGGTACTACTGAACGCATTACGAATGTGCCGTCAACTGATTCTGAATTCGTCGTTGAGCCGTTGCCTACGAACGTAACGAACTTTGTCGCGTTGTCAACATACTTTGACTGTCCGAGACCGTTTGCGATTGCATCATTGAGCTTGGTCGCAACTTCATCAAGCGTGTCATTGGCATAAAGTGTTACGCTTGCCTTGTTGCCGTTGCCCTGATTGAGCGTGATCGTCTTCGGGTCGTCAAGCATGAATACGCCTTCGGAATTCCAGAACTTATCGAGGTCGCGGAGCTTCGTGTCGCCGGTTGCAACCTTACCGATATAGGCCGCATCGAATTTCGCCAGTGTCTGACCTGAAGGTGTACCAAGTGCGCCCGTAGCATTGTTGTTGAATCTGCTGCCGGTCGACATTGTAACATCGCCCTCTGATACTGAGCCGTCCTTCTCATTCAGGTAGAAGTTCTTGAAGTGAATTGCTGAATCTGAGAGTGAGCCGCCGTTGAGAACATAGCCGAGTTCATGGCCGTTTAACGGTGCATCGTCCCACTTGTCTGACCATGAGCTGTCTGCAGTGCCGGAGAGGTTGATCTGAATATCCGTGTCAGTAGATGTATCCGCATTTGCAGTAACGAAATAGACGAACTTCGAGCCTTCCTCAATAGGAGATAATCCGTATTCATCAGTGGCATAGCTGCCGAAATCAATTGTTACTGAAGGTTCAGTGTCAGAACCGCCGAACAGCTTATCAAGGTTGACAGGTCCCGTTGTTGCGCCGTCTTCATCCAGCGTAAGCACTATATTATCCTGCGTAGCTGTTGAGTTCACGCCGTCCTGAGAAAGTTTATTCGCTGTGGCCTTCATGGTTACCTGCTTGTTGACTGCATCAATGTTAGTAACCTCGAACAGAATGCTTGCGTTCTCCGTGAGGTTGTCTCCAACAGTAACAGCAAAAACAGTGTCTGCTGATACCGGCGTTGGGGTTCCTGGAGTATATGTTACTGTCGGCTCTAAACCAGGTGCGGTGGTCTCATATGAGATCTTGATTCCGGGTGCGTTGCCGTTCTTGCTTATCGTCTGAAGTGTGAATGTTCCGTCATCCTCGTCAGCATCACCGAAGCCATCAAGGTTAATTCCCTTCGCTGCTGCTGCTGCTATGATTTCGTCCTTTACGGCAACAAATTCAGGACCTTCATCGGATTTTGCTGATGTACGTCCCTCAAAGAATGCTGACTGATCTGCTGCTGTTGTTCCTGCTGTCGGATCTGCCGCACTCGCATACTTGAACAGGTCTTCGCCGCTGGTTGACCAGATCTCTACGCCGTCAGTCGTTGATACCGTGATCTTTGTTACAGGTGCACCGATACCGTCCTGGAATGTTATAACACTATCGTTAGTGTTCATCGTTCCGCCGATGCCGTATGAACCTGTGAGCTGTCCTACCAGACCTGAAGCGTTGCCCTGTCCAAGATTGACATCTTCAGAAAGAACCAGCTTGTAGCTTCCTGCAGGTACTCCGTTTACTGATACGTCAGTTACTCCGAGATCCGTATTGACTGTCTTGTTGATTACGACGTTGTCATGCTTGATCTTCATGATGTCTGACTTCTGAACTTCGCCCTGTCCGGGATCTGCTTTCACGCGGATCTTGTAGTTGCCCTCAACTGAAACTTTCTGCCCGAACTGGTCGGTCTTGCGAAGTCCGCCGTTGATGATTGCTTTGGTCTCTGAGTTATCACTGCTCCAGAGTGCTGCGGCCTCACCGTTGAGCAATTTCTTCTTGTTGAACTGTGTCGTGTTGCCGATACGCGTGATTTCCTCGTTGAGCTGGTCAATTTCTGTCTGGATGTAGCTTCTGTCCTGCTGTGTGAGTGTGTCATTCGCGGCCTGCACTGAAAGTTCACGCATTCTCTGAAGAATTGAATGTGTCTCGCTGAGTGCTCCTTCTGCTGTCTGGATCATGCTGATGCCGTCCTGTGTGTTGGCTACTGCCTTGTCCAGTCCTCTGACCTGTGCGCGCATTTTCTCACTGATTGCGAGTCCTGCTGCATCGTCTGCGGCTGAATTGATTCTTAATCCGCTTGATAATTTTGCGATTGACTTCTGAAGAGCATTGCTTGTGTTGTTGACAATATTATAGCTCTGAAGTGCCGGTATGTTGTGCTGAATTACCATTGACATAATACATAAACCTCCTTGTATGTTATTCTTACTGCTCCAGGTACTTCCGTGTAAGAGGAGCCTTGTCGGTAATTATTCCTGCCCTCACAATTTCTGAAGGCTGCCTTGCCTCTTCTGCCGGATTCTACCGAATGCCTTTTACCTTCTGAACGCTCGCGCCCGTCCATTGATTTAATGATTACGCTGCGGAGTATATCCGGGTTAAGGCTGTGCGCTTTGTTGCATATTAAACCTTTTATCCTTTTCGCGAAAAGGTTTCGTGTGTTAATGGCCTTAATGTTGATGGCCTTATCTCTGTTCATTCACATTTTCGGTGAGTGATTCATTGAACTTTAGCGTTGTGTGATAAAATGTTTTTCGGGGATTTCCCTGCGGAAATATTTTGTGGGGAAGGTTGCCGGGGTACACTCCTGTTAGCCCGTAACACTGGGTGAAAGGGGGTGGTAACGTGGATAAGATAACGAAACTCGTAAAAGCCCTCACAGAACTTCTACGAGTCATCGCCGACATCATACGGCTATTCAAATCGCGTTAATTGTCTCTAACCTTAGGGCTTCTTTCTGAGGTGGGGACTCAGCAACCCCGCTTCAGGCAGCTCTATTTACTAATCCGTCCTCGATCCCCGGGACGGCTTTATTATACACTATTCACAAATCACGAATCACTCGCGCAATCACAAAGTATTATATAATTTTCGCATCCATTAATTTATTCACTCAAAGGAGGAAATTTTTATCATGATGAAATATCTTCAGAAAATCGGAAGATCTCTCATGCTTCCCGTTGCATGTCTTCCGGCAGCAGGCATTCTCTACGGCATAGGCTACTGGATAGATCCGGCAGGCTGGGGATCAAATTCACTTGCGGCGGCATTCTGTATCAAAGCAGCTTCGGCTATTATCGACCAGATTCCGATTCTGTTTGCTCTGGGCGTTTCAATCGGAATGGCTTCCGACAGGGACGGCACACCCGCGCTTGCCGGACTCGTTTCATGGCTGATGATTACAACTCTGCTCTCGACTAATGCAATCGCTATGTACACAGGCGTTGAGGCTGCAAAAGTTCCTGCGGCGTTCGGAAAAATTCAGAATGCATTCATCGGAATACTCGCAGGACTTATCGGTGCAGGATGCTATAACAGATTCAAGAATACGAAACTGCCTGACTGGTTAGCGTTTTTCTCAGGCCGAAGATGTGTCGCAATCGTTACCGCTCTCGTGTCTGCTTTAACGTCAATCGTTCTATATTATGTGTGGCCGGCAGTCTATGATGCACTCGTTCAGTTCGGAGTCTCAATCGTAGGACTCGGCCCAATAGGCGCAGGGTTATATGCGATGCTCAATAGGGCATTGATTCCTCTGGGACTTCATCACGCATTAAACGCTGTCTTCTGGTTCAACACAGCAGGCATTAATGATCTGGGCAATTTCTGGACAGGCACAGGCACATTAGGCGTAACCGGAATATACATGACAGGATTCTTCCCGGTTATGATGTTCGGACTCGTTGCAGGAGCTTACGCAATGTACAGACAGGCTAAACCCGAACGCAAAAAATTAGCCGCAAGTCTTCTTTTAGCAGGGGCATTCGCGTCTTTCTTCACGGGCATAACTGAACCGATTGAATTCTCGTTCATGTTCCTGGCTCCGGGTCTGTATCTCATTCATGCAATCTTAACGGGTATATCTGCAGTCATATGCGCATATCTTCCTGTGAGATGCGGATTCAATTTCAGCGCGGGACTCGTTGACTGGATACTCAGCTTCAAAGCTCCTATGGCCGTCAATCCATGGCTCATTATCCCAATCGGACTGGTCTTTGCCGTAATATATTATTTCGTCTTCACATGGGCAATTAAACTCTTTGACCTGAAGACACCGGGACGCGAAGATGATGATGCAACTGAAGCAGAAAAATTAATCGTCCTCGCCAATGATAATTTTACGGAAATGGCGAAAGCCGTCCTTGAAGGTCTCGGAGGCTGTGCGAATCTCAAAGAGTACGATTACTGCGCAACAAGAATCAGAGCTGAAGTGAATGACTATACGCAGGTTGACGAGAAGAAAATCAAATCTTCAGGTGTTCCCGGAGTAATCAGACCATCGAAGAATAACGTTCAGGTTGTAATCGGAACAAAAGTTCAGTTTGTATTCGATGAGATGAAGAAGTTAATCGATTCGTCAAAATGAGAATCTATATCACTAAGGACTATAACGAAATGAGCCGGAAAGCCGCTAATATTATTTCGGCTCAGATTATTCTCAAACCAAATTGCGTTCTCGGACTCGCAACTGGTTCTACTCCTGCAGGAATTTATGCGCAGTTAGTCGAATGGTTTGAAAAGGGAGATTTAGATTTCTCAGAAGTCATTACTGTCAATCTCGATGAGTATAAAGGGCTTGGGGCTGAAAGTGAACAAAGCTACGTGTCCTACATGCGCAAGAATCTTTTTGACCGCGTCAATCTCAGAAGCGAAAACGTTCATCTTCCTGACGGCAGAATCTCAGACAGTGAAGAGGCCTGCAGAACATATAACAAATTGCTTGATGAGATAGGTCCGCAGGATTTGCAGCTGCTCGGACTTGGGCGCAATGGTCATATCGGGTTCAATGAGCCGGGAAATTTTTTCGAGAAAGATGTTCACTGTGTCGAATTATCACAAAGCACAGTCGAAGCTAACATGAGATTCTTTGAGGCAGGGAAGAGCGTTCCGAGTCATGCTTACACTATGGGTATACGTTCGATTCTGAGAGCGAAAAAGATTCTTGTCGTTGCGTCCGGTGAAAATAAAGCTGAAGCAGTAAAAAAAGTTTTCTTCGGACAAGTTACGCCTGAAGTACCCGGTTCTATTCTTCAACTTCATAATGACGTTACACTCGTTGCTGATGAAGGCGCATTTTCTCTCTGCAAATCATAATCTCATAATCTCAAATGGGCGGCCATGCATTAAAACCGCCCTGTATTTTTTTTTTCACACATTCACTCCGTAATCAAGACATAACGCCTTGAGTCCTCCCTTGTAGCCTGAGCCTATTGCGTTGAATTTCCATTCGCCTTTATGCCGGTATAACTCGCCGACAACTACAGCAGTCTCAACCGAAAAATCTTCGCCTAGGTCATAGCGTATAAGTTCCTCGTCATTTTCACTGTTCATTATGTGAATGTATGCGTTCGAGACCTGACCGAAATTCTGTCTGCGTTCATCTGCTTCATATATCGTTACTGTGAATGCTATTCTGCTGACACTCTCAGGAACTCTTGAGAGATTCACTATGATTACTTCATCGTCGCCTTCTCCCTCGCCGGTTAAATTATCGCCCATGTGCTTCACTGATTCCGAAGGGTGAACGAGATTGTGATAGAAAATGAAATCAGAATCAGCGCGTACTTTTCCGTTTTCACCGAGAAGAAATGCACAGGCATCAAGATCAAAATTTTTTCCGCCGTCATACTTGTTTGTGTCCCAGCCAAGACCAACAATTACTCTCGTGAGTCCGGGATTATCCTTCGTTAAATCTACTCTCTGACCCTTGAATAAATTCACACGTCCCATGATATATGCCTCCTGATTGAAATGATGAACTGCATGAAAATATTATCAGTCAAAGCTCTCACCTTCAAGCACTAAATCTTTTTCCGGCGCGCGTATCAGCCTGATATACTTTCCGAATATCCATACTATTTTTGCGTCAACGTCTCTGACTTTCGGATTCTCTTTGTAGGCGCATACTACCCATTTATCACCCTGCGGACTTGTCCATTCACCAAGATACTTTAATGATTCATTCTCTGAGATTCTGTTTATTGTCTTTACGATTCGTGATTTAGTGTTCGGCTGTTTTCTCATTCTTACATTTGAGCCGGCAATCTCAACATTTTCGTCCTCGTAATCAGGATTATATTCAAACGTGCCTGTGTCCTTCACAAACGGTGAAATTCTTTTTGCCTTCAGTAATTTCTCTGCCTGCTGCCTTCCTGCATTTACACTTTTCTCTGAGGCTTTATCACGTACACTCAATGAGTCAATATTACTGTCTGATGTCTTATCACGTGCACCTGATTCTGTAAGTGGAAATATATAGGGATTATATGCTGAATTAACCGGCGGCGAGAGAATATCATCGTCATTATTCGGCAAGGTCTTAATGGGCATATATGCAATCATGTCATTCGTTCTGTCCATGAACAATAACGCTGAGGCAATTACTATCACGGATAATATAATCACAGCTGAGGCCATGAGGGTAAATATTCGTGAATGTGAATTTGTATCTTCATTATTATCTGCTTCCTGAGCATTAAGAATATCTTCAAGAAAATCATTTGCTTTATCGTTCCCGTTCTCTGAAGATAAAGTGAGCCATTTGACCGCCTCGTCATAATTTCTGGGTACACCGTAGCCCTTTGAATATAACAGTCCGAGATATAATTGAGCTTTATTATGTCCCTGTTCAGCTGCTTTACGGTACCAGTATGCCGCCTGAACATAATTCTGGTCTACACTTTTTCCGTCATGATATAAAACTCCCAGATGATACTGTGATTTTGCATCTCCGTTTTCTGCTGACTGAATCAATTTATTGATTAACTCTTCATAATTTTGTGTGTCCGGCATGAATTCAAATCATCTCCCGTGAAAATAAAAAGCCGCCCATAATTTTAGTATCATGAGCGGGCAAATATAATCCTGATTGTGATTTTATATTTACTTTCTGCGTTTTCTGGCCGGTCTTGAAGGTGCCGGTTTATTCAGATTCTCTTTTGCTTTCAATGCAGGCTCATAGTCCGGATTAGCTTCAAGCGCCTTGTCGAACCACATGGCCGCATCTCTTCTTTGTCCCATACTCTGAGCGATTATTCCGGCCTGATACATTGCAAGATAATCACCTGAGAATGAATTCGCCATTTCAACATAACGGTTATATGCATTTCTCGTACTTCCTGCCTTCTGTAATCTCCTGTGAAGATCTTCACGCGCTCTTGCTTCTCCTGCCGGGAGTCCGTATGTCGGAATTACACGTGCCGGATCCGTTGATGAATTCTCGAATCCGTGCGGGCCGTGATGTTCATGTTCTGCTGCTCTCACAGGATCAGGTTCGGGATAACTCTGAGGTTCGGGAATCTCCGTACTGAATCTCGGTCTGTGCTTCACGAATGCCCCGCGATGTGATAAATCATCTGCTTCACGTCTGGTTATGAATGTCAGATTATCCCCGCGTCGAATTAATTCCGCACTGCCTTTGTTTTTGCCTTTTGGGATTCTGCCTGTACTATAATTATTCTGAACGTCAAATATTTCAATCAGCGCAATGTTCAGCACTTCACGGTCTAAAACGCTTCCGTCAATGTCATATATGGTCTCGCCCTCAGCATAGACAAGATATAAATCGCCCTTATGAACTCCGAGCGATGATCCCTTATTTATTCGAATCTCTCCGCTTCTGACTGAGATAACATGCGGTGCTTCTCCTACAATCTTTTCGCGTATCTTGTTGCTTAATGTCTGAGCCGCTAGTGCTACTGCTCTTTGTTTCTGACCGCTGAGATCCTTCGTTGACCTCTGACCCTCGAACGGCGTAAAACTTTCATGGGAATCGCTCAATCTTTCGGTGCATGTATCAGAATATACTATTTCAAGCGTACTTGTGTCTATCACTCGTGCATATATCGATGCTTCAGCTTCTATTGTCTCTTTGCTGTAGAGCTTGCCGAAACTTTCTCTGTTAGTTCTCTCACTCAGGTGCGTTACTGAGCCTAATATGACGTACTGACATCCGAGAATCTTTCCGACACGTGCCGCCGTTGACGGGTCTACGAGTGCAGACATTCCGAGTCTCTGTTCTCGCGCTACTGTCTCAAAACGTTCTCGCTCAATTACTGCTATGCTCTTCGTCTTCACCATCGTGTCCGTGAATATATCCGTAACTGCTCTTGCTTCTGCATCACTTGCTTCGTGTGTGTCGCTTATGAATCTTGCTATGCTGATCCTCACAATGTCATCGGCAAATGCAAAATTAACGTTCAGAATAAGAATTAGAATCACTGACAGAAATAATAATTTACGTTTCATGAAAAAAATTTCCTCCTTGAAATGAAATATTAAAATATTTTCGCAAGTCCCTTACTGACAGAGTCATTAATTGCATTCTGTCTTGCCTCTTCAACCGTATAGCCTACAGCTTTTCCCTGTGCAATTTCACCGCCGAGCTTAACACATCCCGACGTTACTGCAAGTATTCTTATTGATGCCGTACCTGTGTATGCTCCGATCTCGTTCACTTCGGGCATACCTGCATGTACTCTCGCAAGTATCGTAGCCGCCGCGCTGTAATTCCCGTTGAGTTTGAGCAGTCCCGCTATATTTCCTTCCCACGCATATTGAGCTGCCTTTGCTCTTGCCGCCGCCATTTTTATGCGCCTCATTTTTGCCTCGTCAACGACCCTGTAACCGTGATTGATTAGCTCACTGATTATCATTGCCTCTGACATCGCTACATGCTGTTTGTTATCGCCTTCAACGATTACTGCTATGTCTCCGCGTCTGGGTAATATCCTTCTGTTAGTGTGGGGGATATTGCTGTCATCATAATACGGGTCATTATTGCCTGAGAGTTTGCCCTTCTTGAGCATTGCAGAATGTGATTCATCAGATGAAATTATCGTAATCATGACTGCTGACATCAGGAGAGCAAAAATTTTCACTTTCATATTCATGTTCTTCTTTCACCTCCTTTGAATCATGCATAAGTTCCGAGAGTACAGCCTCAACTCTGATGACATAAATATCTCCGCTCTCGAATTCATCAAGAATCTTAACGGGAGGAACATGGCCGGAAACGTCATCAGGTCTTCGCGGCCTGCCTTCTTCAAGTTCACGTTTCAGAATCAATAAGCCCC
>JAFPWQ010000066.1 GCA_017394925.1 Synergistaceae bacterium | reverse complement strand
GAGGACGTTAAAATTCAACGTAGCTACGATTATGGGCATGGGTATATCGGGCTGTGCGAACATGGGCTCTGATATAGGAGGCTTTGCAGGCCATGCACCAGATTCAGAATTATTATTGCGTTGGATTCAGAACGGGATATTTCAGCCGCGTTTCGTGATTAATTCAGCCAATGATGATAACACAGTAACACAGCCATTCATGTATGAAGATAATATTGAACTCGTCCGTGAGGCTTTTGCTCTGCGTTACAGAATGCTCCCGTATATATATTCACTCATACATGAGGCAAATGTTACAGGTCTTCCGGTAATGCGTCCGCTGTTCATGGAATTCCCGAATGATATTGAATGCTATCGTGATAAGTCATTAACTTTCATGTATGGTCAGTCAGTGCTTGTTGCGAATGTCCTTGAGCCTGACGCAAAAGAAAGAACGTTATATCTTCCTTCGGGTGTGAACTGGTACGGCATGAACGATAACTTTAAATGTTATGCAGGAGGTCAGACCATAAGCATACCCGTTAATCTTTCGAGTATACCCATGTTCTTGCGCGGTAATGCAATATTCTTCACGAGTGATGACGTTAAACGCATTCTGAGTGATACTCTTAGACAGCTTGATATGATTATCGCATGTGATTCTGATTCTTCATGCACATTCTATGATGATGACGGCCACACTGAGGACTATAAGCGCGGCATAAGTTCAAGAATGCGAATTGAAGTTCATTCAGGCGACCGCAAAGTAATATCATTCACTCGTGAGGGCGAATATCAATCATCACTTGAGAGACTGACCATAAAGCTAATCTCAAAGTCAAAGGGTGCATTCTGGGTGAGCGTTGACGGCAGAAGGATAGAACGTTTTATCGTAAGAGATTATTATGATGCGTCAAATGAAGGCTGGTATTACGAAGCTGCAGACAGAAGCATAATGATTAAATTCAATATGCCTGAGAGCAAAAATTTTGACGTTATAGTCTCAACAGAAAAGTTTGATTTAATTGGCATGACCGAAGATGAATGAATGAAGAGTAAATATTCAGCATCGATTCATCATGATGCACATACAATAGAGCAGTTGTACAGGACGCAGTATTACGCCTATGACAAGCTGAGAATAATAACGCGTTTCATCATTGGCTTTGTGTTAATTGCAATTGCTCTTTTTCTCCCTCTGTCATTATGGCTGAGGGGGATTTTATTATTATCCGGGACATGGTTAGTCTCAAGTACAGATTTCCCCGCGCAGGTCAGAGCCGATAAAGTGATTCAGTCAAGGCATAATAATTTTCCTGAAATGCATTATGACTTTCACGATGGATATTTTAATGTCTCTGGTGAAGGCAGCATGAACATTTCATACGATAAGATTTCAAGACTGATTTATGATTCACATTACCTGTATATATTCATGTCCCGTGATAGTGTATGCATGATTGACCGTGAGACATTGAGCGATGCAGACGCTTTCATGAAATTCATTGAGACTGTAACGTGTAAAACATGGCATAAAGAGAAGTCATTATTATCATTCAACATTGAAGACATAAAGCATATATTCATGGGCGCATAGAAATAACATAAAGCTGTGTCATAATATCCCTGATGAAAGACGAAGGGAGATTTTAACGCATGAAAAAATTTATCCTGACTTTGATGATCACATTAATTTTCACTGCTTCAGCTTGTGCCGCTTCCAGTGATGATATTTACGTCCGCAAAGATGTCTTTGATGTTCACATGCAGAATATCAACTCAAAGCTGGAACTCATTCTTACTGAACTTCAAGCTCAAAAGAACGAGATTAAATCCATGAGAAATGATATTAATGAACTATCGAAGACTGTTGCTGTCCTCTCAGAACGTATCAACAGAAACTTTGATACTCTGTCTGAACGTATTGAGGGAGTTAATACATCATTATCTGCCCGCATTGACGGAATTAATGCATCATTGTCAGCCCGCATTGACGGCCTTGATAACCGCGTCAGTGATCTAAGAAATGATATTTATCTCGGTCTGGTCGTTCTGGGTATCATAGTAGGCTTACCGAACATACAGAAATTCTTTCAGCGGAGGGAAGCTAACAGGCGAGAAGCTCATAAACCTGCGTTTACTCTTGAAGACGTTGAAAGACTTATTGATGCTAAACTAAGTTCTAAATCTCAGTAATCATTAAAAGGAGAAATTATCATGAAGAGAATAATACTTGCATTAATGTTAGTGATTATGTGTTCAGGTACAGCATTAAGCCGTGAATATCCAGCAATCGGAATGTGTACGGCTAATTACGTGAGATACCGTGATGAACCCGGCACTGATTCAAATATACTCGGGCGCATTCATGAATACAATGACGTAATAGTCTTAGGCGAAAAGCGTCATAACGGCGAAAAATGGTACAGGATAGAGAATCCAGCGGACGAAGGCGAAGCATGGGTATCAGGAAAATATATAGATATATACGAGTTTGATAATGTCCCGAAGAGTGTATATGCCGTAAAAGTAAAGATGATGCAGACATTCGGAATAAATCCAGAGAAGGCGCGAGTACTTTTAGGCAAGCCTGAAAGAACAAAGACCGAGAAATTTTACTTTGAGCCTGCCAATGAGAATCTCAAAGGAGAAACATTGCAGTATGATGGATGCGAGCTGTACTATGTTGAAGGTTCAATCAGAAGTATAAAAGTAACGAATTCAAATTACGGTTTCGGAGATATTTATGTGGGAGATTCAAAACAGATGGTGATTGATACAATGGGAAAGCCTGAATCAGAAAAAGAAGATTCATTAAGCTACAGCGTAACAGACCTTGAAAGCATAGAATTTACGTTCAGTGATGATAAGATAATCTCAATGACGTTTGAGCATTACATGGACTAAATGATAAAAAAGTAACTCGGAGAGATATTTGAATGGCAATAATAGACGTAAAAAATCTCGTGAAAATCTACAAGACAGGTGATATTGAACTTCGCGCATTAGATGATGTAACCTGCACGATCAACAAGGGCGAATTCGTTTGCATCATGGGGCCTTCAGGGTCGGGCAAGTCAACGATGATGAATATACTCGGCTGTCTTGATGTGCTTACATCCGGGCAGTATATACTTGACGGGACAGACGTAAAGAATCAGAATAAGGCAGGACTTGCTGACATTCGCAACCGTGAGATCGGCTTTGTCTTTCAGGGCTATAATCTTTTGCCCAGAGCAGACGCAATCGAGAACGTAGAACTCCCGTTGTTATATCGCGGAATGGTAAGCTCAAAGCGCAGTAAGGCCGCAAAAGAAGCACTTGACCGTGTTGGACTTGGGGACAGGATACATCATAAGCCCTCACAGATGAGCGGAGGCCAGCAGCAGAGAGTCGCAATTGCCCGTGCAATAGTTGGACATGCGCCGATATTGATGGCCGATGAGCCTACCGGAGCATTAGACACGAAGACGACGGTTGAAATCATGAAGATATTCTCAAGTCTTCACGCAGAAGGGACAACTGTTATTGTCGTTACGCATGAGCCGGATATAGCGACATGGGGAGAAAGAGTTTTACGATTCAGGGACGGGAAATTAATTGCAGATGAAAAAGCTCCTGAGAAAGTTACAGAGCGTGAGACCAAACCAGGAACTGAAGCATAAAGCATAATGTTAAAGAGGGGGATAAAATGCCGTTACACATAGTAACCGAAGCTAACAGGTGTTTGCAGTGCAAAAATGCAAAGTGTCAGCAGGGTTGTCCTGTTCATACGCCTATACCAGAAATCATAAAGCTGTTCAAAGAGAATAAATTAATGGAAGCAGGCGAGATCTTATTCAGGAATAATCCGTTATCTGTTATATGTTCTGAAGTATGCAATCATGCTAAACAGTGCGCAGGTAATTGCATTCGCGGGATTAAAGACAGCCCCGTACATTTTTCGAGCATTGAGAATTATATCTCGGACATGTATTTAGACCGAATGCACGCGTCAGTGCCGTTAAAGCGCATTGATAAACACGTGGCCGTAATCGGAGCGGGCCCTGCAGGAATAACAGTTGCAGTGCTATTAGCGATGGAAGGTTATCACGTTACGATATTTGAATGGCACAGCAAAATCGGCGGAGTAATGCAGTACGGTATACCTGAATTCAGACTGCCTAAGAGCATATTAGACCGTTATGAAGCGAGACTCGAAGAATTCGGAATCCAGATAAGATTAAATGCCACAATCGGAAGCACACTCATTATCGATAATCTTATCAGAGACGGCTATGATTGCGTCTTCATTGGAACAGGTGCAGAGAGACCGCGCAGTCTTGGCATAAAGGGCGAATCACTCGGCAATGTTCACTTTGCGATGAATTACCTTGCGAACCCTAAAGCACATCACTTAGGCAACCGTGTAGCAGTTATCGGTGTGGGCAATGCGGCAATGGATGTTGCACGTACAGCATTACGCAACGGCACGAAGGAAGTTACGATGTATGCAATGGGAAAAGAAATCGCAGCAAGTTCTAGTGAAGTGGCCTATGCGAAATTAGACGGTGCAGAAATTGAAACGGGAATGCAGGTACAGGAAATCACAGAACAGGGGCCTGTGTTCAAGCGAACGAAATACGGCGAGAATGACGAGATAATCGGAACTGAAGACGAATTGATTCAGACATATGCAGATTCAACGATAATAGCAATCAGTCAGATTCCCAGAGCTAAACTCGTCAGAACTACAAGCGGGTTGCTTGCGGGCGATAACGGTTTATTGATTGTCGATGAAAATTACATGACAACTAAACGCGGCGTGTTTGCGGCAGGCGATGTAGTAACAGGAGCTAAGACAGTTGTACATGCAGTAGACGGAGCAAAGAAGGCAGCAGAGGCCATGAAAAAATATATGAACGGTGAACTCTAAGACACATGTATAAAAAAATAATCCCTCTCCTAAAAACAGGGGAGGGACTTTTTATGTGCACTAATCACACGATATTAATCTTTGCGTCTGAGAATGAATGTCAGCGCAATCATCATTCCTGCAATACCGAAGCCCGCATCACAGCCGCCGCCGGAACTGCCTGGTTTATTGCCTGAGCTGCTGCCTCCGTCAGAATCCCCGCCGCCAGTGCCGCCGTCAGTGTCGCTGTCAGTGTAGACCTCAAGATCAGGATTTTCATCTCCGGCCATCATTACGGCATTCGGATTAGACAGCGAAAAACCGCCGATAGAGAAATCATCAGGAGTTTCGCAGAGTATCAAAGCCAAGTACTTGCCGCACTCACGGAATTTATCTGTCGTTTCAGCATCAAGCATCACGGTGTAGTTATACGTCTCATTCGGGAACAGCGTAAATTTCTTCGATAAGACAGAGACATCACTGTTTACATTATCATCAACAACGTCAAGGTAATATACAGCAAGGTTTATATCAGGTATAACAACGTCCGTGATATTTGTAACTGAAATATTAGCCGCAACAGGTCCGTTAGTGCCGGCAATCTCAGAGTCAAAGAATTCTTCATACGTTTTGCCGTTAATCCTGAACCTGAAGTATAAGCCGTCGCCTTCCTCGCTTGCGCTGACACCTGCACTTCTCATAGATGCACTTGCATATTCTGCTGTATCTGCATTCTCAACTGAGAAGTCAAAGTAGCCCTCGTTATTTCCGCCCGGATCTGTCGCAAGGTCTCTTGTCTCGTGAACTTCGTCTATAGCGTTATCGGGGTCAATCACTGCGTAAAGCTGATAGTTTCCGTCTGCCAGTTCAGGCGTGAATTCTATTCTTGCCCATGCTCTATTATCAGCGTCATTTGCCCAGCCAGGCATATTGATTGTCTGAGAATCTCCGATGAGAATCTTATTCGCAAGAGCGGCCTCGCTTCTGTCCTTCACGTAATAGAGTCTGACCTTAAGATTATTCACGGGCATGAAACTTGCATTGTATACAGGAATTTCTATCCTGTAATTTGCGCCGCCTAGCAAACGCCCGGACGTGTACATGTTATAGTCCATAGCGTAAAATCTAACGCCGCGCATTTCCATAGCCGCCATTCTCTGATTGTTCACCGCAAATCTTGGAAGCGAAGTTGAATAGTCCGAAAGCACAAATTTATACGGAAGTACAAATGACGGGTCTGGTTTTGTCCCGTAAAGGCTGTCAGTGTTGAACAGGTTATAATTCCTGTTGAGGTTGTTCACTGCAAACCCGCACACTACTGCTCCGTTCTCTGCTACATATGCCTGATACTGCATGTTGTATGCGTTGTTCAGAGGTGAAGCGTCTGCATTGGGAAGCGTGAAGATAACCTGCTCACCGGCCTGTTCTGTCCTCGTGAATGTCGAGTTTTCATTCTTAGGAACGTTAGCAAGGCTCGTATTAAATATGCTGTCCACAACGGAAAGCCCCTGCGATATGAATCCTTTCGTTACCTTCTTGGAATTCGTCTCATCATGTTCCTTCACTTTGCTGAATGCCATGCTGTTCGTTACAGTCATAGTTCCAAGCTGTACGTTGCCTACGTTGCTGAGTTCTTTCTGCTTGTCGCCGTAACCCTCAATGTTAGCAACTGCTGAAGGGTACGAGAATAAATTTCCGTTTTCATGCATCGGCTGATAGGACGAATCGCTGTTAAATACTCTGTCCTGCATATCGTCATAAAGAGTGAACGTAATAAAATCTTCTTTCATGATGTATGCGTCAAAGCTGTCGTACTCAACTCCTGCACTATTCCAGTCAGGCGCGGGCTTGCTGATTATCGGGTAACGCCATATATGCTGTGATGATTCAGCCAGATATACGGAGTCGAGTCTCTCTGTGCTTACGGATGATTTCAGTTCCACAGATTCAAGTTCACTATCGTAACCGGTCTTTATGGTCTCTACTTTATCTATGCAGCTGTCGAGGAAGTTCGTAACTTTGCTAACTACTCCGTCAGCTGCCCCTACATAGCCTTTCACGCCGGGAATGAACCCTGCAACTACTTTCGCGATACCGTAAACAGTCTTGGCTGTCTTGTAGCCTCCCACAACATTCTGGCCCTTATCACCAAGTGCGAAAATAGTCTCGACCGTATTATTAATATCAAATTTTACGTTTTTCTTCTCGGTTTCGTTCGAGCTCTTCGCGTATGTAGTGCTTGCACCCTTTATGTATGAGTAATTCGTGGGCGTTAATGTGAGCGATTTTCCGTCAAGAGCAATATTATCAACGTGATACGGAGGTGCCTGAAGAACTGCCATATAACTGCGGTCTGCCGCGCGTACCAGATGCACAGGTCTTCCGAGTTCGATTCCTTCACCGGCAAAGTCTGACGCAATGAGTCCGGTCGTATCTTCTGCGCGTATCTCTCTGACTCTCGTTAATGTGCTGCCGTTAGACCTGAACAGCGGCATATGTGCGCCGTAATAACGCAATACACATCATCAAGGGGCTTCAGGACTCCTGATGTCCCGAAGAAAGGCCCTGCTGCTAATACTATTTCACGGTCTACTACAGGGAAGTATGATGCATTCCTAGCGACAAGTGAGTATAAATATTCATCGCCTGCGTGCCATTCTATTAGCTTGAAGGTGCCGTGAGGAATGTTCCGGGTGAGGATAGCATCGCCTTCCCAGACGTAATCTTCAGCCGGCTTGAGTTTTTTGTCTGATTCGTCAAACGTTATCAGCGCGAGATACGGCCGTACGCTATAGTCTGCATGCTGGTCATAAGTGCCTACCCACCCGTCAGCGTCAAACCAAACCTTTTGCTGCAGGTGTTCAAGAAGGTTATACCTGAATCCGCTGAAAACTATATCGTCAGTGCCGTCGCTGTTCACGTCAAGAACTGCCGCTTTGAGCCCTGCCAATGGAGCGATCAGCCGCCTTTCGACTCCTGCTGTATCCTTAGTTACATATTTTACGCCTTTTGAAGCGTAATCACCTCCGCGCTCTGTGAGTTTTTTTTCTGAGTATTTCGTTCCGTAGTCCTTATTGAGGCTTTGCGTAACGTCAAATTTTCCGGTATTGTTGTTCCACTTGTAGAGATCAGCGTAAAGATGACGGGGTGAAGCTCCATTAAGCATTGCTACCTCTACATTCAATAAATCACTCGTGGCTAGATCTCCCTGATACACTGCTGCTATTTCTGTATCACCGTCTCCGTTGAAGTCTCCAGTGAGAATATCTGCACCGGGTGCGCGGGTGAAACCGTTATAGCCTAAGAGCTTGTAATACTCGGTGAGGTTATACTTGTAGATAGTGCCTGCATCGGTCATTTGCTTTATTGAGAACTGCTGAGATGACGCACTATAGCTTATCTGATATACGCAGAGCTTTATGCCTTCAGGATCGCATACCAGAACAGCAATTTCATTCTCGTAGCCGTCATGGTTGATGTCTCCCACCGCAGTCTTCAGCAGTACGTAGGGCGATACAGTAGTTTCTGTATCTGCACCTTGACCTTTAAAGAAGGGGTGATCAGTGTACGTAGTGGCAGGCATACCATATAACGGAGCAACTGCATAGCCTTCGCGCGTGATGGTGATATTGTCCAGCTTCTTGTACTGAATATTATCATCAGCATCGGTGAACAATGCCCAGAAATCGAGCCTGATATTTACTTTCTTACTGCTGAACTTCGCCGCCTTGTTGGGATTGTCATTCGTGGCCTCCATTGTTGCCGCTACTACAAGTTCACCGTTGAAGTGTTCAACAAAAATTCCTGTGTCAATATCCTTGATGTAGCCGGATTTCGTTCCTCCCGACTCATTAGGATAACGCCATGCACCGAATCGTTCCTGCGTGATTGTCTCATCGATGTCCTTGCTGACTGCCGCAAAATAGAGGTCATAGAACCAGTTTGTATACTGCTGTGATTGCTGAGTACTCATATTCTTTGACGAGCCAATTAATATTTTCCTCGAACCGAATTTTGTCGCCGAGAGAGCCGCAGAGATTCCGTTGTCCTGAGTCTTTGTTGACCCTGTCGAATAGCCCTCTATGCTGCCCAGCGATAATTCACTGTCGCCGCTGCCTATGTTGTAGTGCAGATCGAGCTTCCCGTTGTGCATTCGCAGGATTGAATGCTTCGGAAGTTCGAGATTCGCTCCTGCCCTGTCAGTGATGCCGCTGGTGCGTGCTTCCTTGAGGATGTCGGGTATTGTGCTTATGTCCTTACCGTGAAGAGCAAGAGCAAAAGCTGACCCACACCATGTACACGCGAGCAGTACCACAAGCATAAATGCGCACAATACATTACGCCTCATGAGTAACTCCTCCTTTGAGAAAGTAAAACACATAATGTGTTGAATTGTAGAATTGTGGGTAACTTATGAGGAATTCTATCACGGCATATATAGTATGTCTATTACAGGTCTTTTTTTTATGGGCAAAATAAGTTAAACTTTGAAATATAAAATTGCCTGTTGAATATAAAAATAGAAAGGAGAGTTTTTATTTATGCAGGACAGTTTGACACAGAACATCGAGCAGTACATTCTTGAATTGCTTGGGGAGGATATGAATATCAGATTAAGGCGCAAGGATTTAGCAGAAAGATTTGAATGTGTACCCAGTCAGATAAATTATGTTCTCAGGAGCCGGTTTTCACCTGAGCAGGGATATTTAATCGAAAGCAGAAGGGGCGAGCATGGCTATAT
>JAFPWQ010000065.1 GCA_017394925.1 Synergistaceae bacterium | reverse complement strand
TAACGAGTCCGCGTTCCTCTGCAAGTTCCCAGGGGATAACGTCAATCTCTCCGCCTGAGACATAGAGAACTCCTCTGTCCTCGCCCAATGCAACACGTGTAGCCGGGCCGGTTAAAACTCCTTCGCCTGTCGTCAGGTCATAATCGAGAATATCGCCTCGTAAGATTCTATTTGTGTGCTTAATCGTAACTTTTTCATTCGGAAGGGGCATTGCCTGAACTTTTTGCGTGTCTGCGTTATATTCGATTCTTTCGGCTTCTATGGTCGTGTCTTTATATTTCAGTGTTGCATTCCCTTGTGCTGTTGCGTAACCTGTCTCATCATTGAACGATACGCGGTCAGCATTCAGAGTTACGTTGTCGGGTTGGGGTGCGGGCGGCAAATTCTCTTCGTTGACAATCTCACTGGATTCTTCAACGTAATAATTCTCATATACGGCAGCATATGAATTATGATTCTGATTCAGTAATAGCAGGACTGCAAGCGATAATATTATTCTTCTTACTCGTTTAAAGGTTTTAGCCATTGGATTACGCCTCCATGATCTAATAATATCACGCCGCTGTTATCCATGCTTGCATAAGGTGCATTAAGTGAAAGTTCTTCATCATAAAGCACAAGTCCTTCGGGAAAAGTGAACGTGTTATTTTTTTCCTGCCAGTTTAATTTTCTGCCTTCAAGATTCCATGTGCGGTTTTCATCTGCAAGTGTTCCCAATAAGCCTTTAATGCTCGCTGCTTTTATGTCATGAGAATACACTCCTTCAAGACCGAAAAAATACCATTCGCCTTTATCGCCGCTGATCTGCCTGCGAATATCAAGAGATTTTACATTCACTACATCGCCGTCGCGGTCAAGATACGGGATCTTCACGCGCCACATATCGCCGGAAACTTCACGTGATAACTGTATATTTTCCATGACTATGGCAGGAACTTTCATTATGCTCTCACGCAGTAAATCTACATCAAGTTCCATATCGCGCATGGCATAACGGACAAGAACAACCAGACCGAGAAAAAGAAAACACATTAAGAATTTTGGACGTGATATTTTTATTTTCATGACGGGTTACTTCTTGTAGACATCTCCGCGTGAAGCAAGCGTGTAAATAAATATTACCCTTTCGTCCTCGTTTATGTCCATGAGCAAACGCCAGCCCCCTACTTTGAGGCGGTAACCTTCACGCCCGACAAGAGGCTTTATGTCAAGCTGTTCGGGTTTAACCTCCAAATCGTCAATCACCTGCTGTATTCTGGCTTTATCCTGGTTAGGTATCTTCTTGAGCTTTTTGTCAACTGATTTATCTACGTTTACTGTCCACATTTCTGGCTCTCCCTGAACTCTGCTAATGTAAGATAATTTCCGTTTCTTGCATTCTCGCGTCCCTGCCTGAGTGCTTCTTCTTCTTCAGCTGTCAAAGGTGCATCTGCCCAGCTGCCATCATCGTCATCTTCATCTTCTTCTTCAATGCGCGACCACATAACATAGCGAATATAATCCGCAACTCTTGCAAGCTCTCCTTCTGTCAACAGAGGCAGCTGTGTATCAATAATTTCATTTCCCGTTGCTAACCGGCTTTCTTTTTCTAATACTGCTGTACTCATTTCATTATCTCCCTTCAGATTTATTTGCTTGATTTACCATACTATACGCCATGATGACCCCTCGCGCGTAACTCCCAGTGTCCTCGTAACTACAGACCTGAACACCAGAGTCTTGCGTGTCGTAATCACCTTTGCGCGTTCTTCACCGACCCAGTCGATTCTGTAATCGCTCTTGAGACCAGAACGAAATCCCGAATCCTTTGCAATTTCCTTCGCAAAATTTTCACGCGAGATTATTTTCTTTGACTGCTCAGATAACATATCATACATTTCATTGGGATTATTGGACGACCATAGCAGCAAAAATTTTCTCAGAACATTTTCACGGCTAACATATGCATTATCGATATTGCTTTGTCTTGCTGTCTTTAATTCAGGCGGATTAATTCTCACTTTTGCATCACTGCTTGTGCGTTCACGTACTGAATTCACAAATTCGGCCATGTCATTTGAGCTTTCCTGAAATAACGGTTGTACTGGTCTCGGAGGTATTGCAGGCGGAGGAGGAGGTACGGGTTTGGGTTTTGGTTTAGGTGCAGGCTCTCTCTTCGGAATGTTCACTACAACGACTTCGGGCTTCTTTTCCTGTTTGGGCTGAGGCATTACAAGCTCAGGAGGCGAAAACGAAAATATGCGTTCGTTTCTTCCCATTCCATTTAACGCGATAACATAGTCTTTATTGCTCTGCTTGGGAAAGAACACAAGACCCTGAATGATTCCCGGTGATGAATTCTCAAGACTCGAATCAAACCGCGTCGGCTTTATGCGTTCTCCTGCTGCTGAAAGTAACGAGATATTATCACGTACAGGCGACAAATTAACCGGTCTTGCACCGAATGAATACACGCTCACTAAGAACGTCTCAGATGAATCAAGTTTTAACTCCGAGATAAAATTCCGTCTGAATCTCTCACGTTCAGACTCACTCATTCCCGAACGCAAAGATTCTGACTCTGTCCACGCGTCTGCAATCTCATACGGATAATGCACTATCCACACAAAACAGTCCTGCCCCCAATGCGATGATGTCCAGCGTTCAAGAATTCTTATCGTCTCTTCAGTCGGGTTCCCGGAGGCATCAAGGGCATATGCTGAGTGTGAAAGCGTAAAAAAAATACCCGCCGTAAAAACTACAGCGAGTAATAAAATTCTCTTCTTCATGTTATCTAACTGGCTGTTCTGGAGGCAATTCAAAGTCTCCTCCTGTAGGCGTATTCGCTCCGTATGCATTTCTGTTAAAGACATCTCCCTTGATGATCGTATCTCTGTCGGGATTGTACGTGCCTGTCTGTGATGTATTCTGCTGAGGCTGTGCGGTCGTTATGCTGGGCTCTGTAACCTGAATGCTTGCAGGTATCGGATAAGCTGAGACAACAACGTCTCCTGATGTCTGTACGAACGTAACTGATCCTGCAGGAATCTTTATCGAGTTCCCCCGAATGAATACTCCGCTGACCAGCCCAACAGGCCCAAGCAGAGCAGCTCCGGCTATACTCATTGCTCCTGCTCCGATTACTGCACCTTCTCCGCGGTCGCCAGTTTTGCGTGCTTCTTTGACTGCATTCTCTGATTCTTTTCCGAGATAAACAGGAGTCTTCTGAGGTCCAAGAGGTTTTAACTCATTGAATGATAATCTAACTTCACCGGGTATACCGAACATTCTCGGACGCTTTACATCACGAACTTCCGTAACCAGAAGTGAACCTGCCGGAGCAACAAGACATTGATTGACGATAATATCATTCGTAAGCTCAAGACGTACGTAATCTCCCTTCTTTGATTTCGCAGGGCTTAACTCGTCCATAAATCTGAATTTCATTACTGTGTTGCCGGGCAATAAAACCGGCTGTGATGTTACCGGGTCCATTACCAGAGTCGCAAGCAGACTTTCTACTCTCATTACGATTGGATTCCCGTTGCGTGATGCACCCGTGAGATTCACTTCAAGGTCTTCGAGTCTCTTCGATGCTGATTCAGATGCGCGTATTCTCTTATTCACTACCCATTCAGCAACTCCCAGCTTGAATAACATCGAAGGCTGTTCATCCGTTCCGATCTCAAGAAATGTTAATATCGCCGCGTGTCTCTCTGCAATCGTTCCAGGAAGACTCCTCCCGAAAAGGTCTTCTTCAACCTTGCCGAGCCTCTCAATTAGTCCTCCTTTAGCTACATAACCGTAGATTATCTTCTCTATCTGCGCCATCATCTGACCCGATGAACCCTGAACCAAATCGGGGTCATCAACTGCATCTGCCGCAAGACATGCTGAAGATACGAACATTAATATAATTGCGAGAAAAATTTTTGCAGTCTTCATTGAGTGATTCATTCCTCCTTTGCTCTTTGTCTCATGTATTTTATCGATGCGTCTATGAAACCGTCAAACAACGGGTGAGGTCTTACCGGCCTTGATTTATATTCGCCGTGAAACTGACAGCCTACGTACCAGTTATGATTCTCAAGTTCAACGATTTCAACTAAATCACGTTCTGTACATACGCCTGCAATTTTGAGTCCGGCATTCTTTAATCTCTCACGATAGGCATTATTGAATTCGTATCTGTGTCTGTGTCTCTCAGTGATTCGGTTCGTTCCGTAAACTTTATGTGCATTCGTGCCTTCGGTCAAATCGCAGGGATAAGCACCGAGTCTCATAGTCCCGCCTAAATCATGAAGATGTTCTTGTTCCTCCATTAAATGAATCACGGGGTGAAGTGTTGCCGGGTCCATTTCCTTGCTGTGTGCACCGTGAAGCCTGCATACGTTACGTGCGAACTCAACGACTATCATCTGCATACCCAGACATATCCCGAATACAGGAACGTTATTTTCACGTGCAAATTTGGCCGCGAGAATCATTCCTTCAACGCCGCGTACACCAAAACCGCCGGGAATTAAAATTCCGTCTGCGAACTTCAAAACTTCTGCGGGGTCATTGTGTTCAAGGTCTTCTGATTCTACTGAGATTATATTCACTCTTGCGTTATGTGCTATTCCTGCATGATGAAGTGCTTCTACAACACTGAGATATGCATCCTTATGCTGTACATATTTTCCGATGAGCGCGATCTTCACTTCTTCGGGAGAATTCATGTATCTGTCCGAGACTCTGCACCAGTCGCTGAGGTCGGGCTCATTATCCAGCGGCAAGCCCAAAGTTTTCAGAATCATCATGTCTAATCCCTGCTTATGAAGACTCAACGGCACATTATAGATTGTCGGTTCATCGCGGACTTCAATCACTGCTTCAGGAGGAACATCACAGAATAACGCGATTTTATTCTTCATGCCCTCATCCATTGGATGACTCGTGCGGCATACGAGTATATTAGGCAATATTCCTATGCGCCTTAATTCCTGTACGCTGTGCTGTGTGGGTTTGGTCTTTAATTCCTTTGCGGCCTCAAGATAAGGAATCAGCGTTACATGACAGTACACGACATTCTCGCGTCCTACACGCACGGCCATTTGCCGAATTGCTTCAAGAAAAGGCTGACTCTCAATATCTCCTACAGTGCCGCCTATCTCAACAATCAGAACATCAAGACCTTCTCCTGCGCGTATTATGCGTTCTTGAATCTCATTCGTTATGTGAGGGATAACCTGAACAGTTCCGCCAAGATAATCACCGCGTCTTTCCTTCTGAATTACGCCTGAGTATATTTTGCCGGTCGTGATTGAATTGCGCTCGCTCAATGTCTCGTCTATGAATCTCTCATAATGTCCAAGATCTAAATCCGTTTCTGCTCCGTCATCAGTAACAAAGACTTCTCCGTGCTGAAACGGATTCATTGTTCCTGCGTCAACATTGAGATACGGGTCAATCTTTAAGTTTGAGACTTTAAGACCGCGCTTTTTGAGGAGCGTACCAGTTGAACCGGCCGTTATTCCTTTTCCTAGTGATGATACTACTCCGCCTGTGATGAATACGAATTTTGACATTTTACCTTCCAAGATATTTTATCGGGTTTACGGGGCTGTTTCCGTTGCGGACTTCAAAGTGCAAATGCGGACCTGTTGAGCGTCCTGTTGTACCTATCTTCGCAACGATTTGACTCTGTGATACGTTTGCTCCCTTTCCTGCAAGGAGCGTACTGCAATGTGCATAAAGCGTTGTTTGTCCGTTTGGATGCTCAATTACGAGCGTCTTTCCGTAGCCGCCCATCCAGCCGGAATATACAACTCTTCCTGAGCCTGCTGCCTTAATCGGATCATTTCTTGCCGCTTTGATGTCGATCCCTGTATGAAAATCTCTGCGTCTCGTTATCGGGTGCTGCCTCCAGCCGAAAGGACTGTTTATGCGTCCCATGATAGGCCATCTGAATCCGCTTCTTGTTTTCGTTACTGCTACTTCACCTTTTGAGGGCTTCTCGATTCTTTCAACTTTCATTTCGGCTTTCACTGCAGGTTTTTCTTTTGCGGTTAATTTCTTTGCGGGTGCAGGCTTCTTTACTTCGGCAACTTTCACGTCTTCATGATGTTCGATTAAACCTTCAGGACGTGCGCCGGGCAAAAATATTTCATCTTCAGCTTTGAGTCCTGCTACGTTGACTTCGGGATTAACCTGACGGACTTTGTTTATGCTCACACCGTAACGCTTGCAGACTGACTCAATCGAGTCGCCTTTCTTCATGAGATAAAATATTCCGTCCTGATTCGGGATTCTTAATATTGCGCCGGGTCTTAATCTCGCTGATGTCTTGAATGTATTACTGCCCACAAGTGTATCAAGCTCAATGTTCTGTGAGTTCGCAATTGACCACAAAGAATCGCCCTGTGCTACTACATATGACTTCACTTTGAGAGGCTCTACTTTTTCTTTCGTGGCCGCAACTCTCATCTGTCGGGTTCTTACTTCGTCTAACGTGTCTTCAATTTTGTCTGAGTCATTTGGGATAAGTAAAAGCTGATTTTCTGATAGTCTGTTTGCATCTTTGAGTCCGTTTGCCCTGAGAATGTCCTGTGCTGTTATGTTCCCGTGTTCTTTGGCTATGTCCGAAAGAGTTTCGCCGCTCTTCACGATATGCTCTCTCCAGAACGGCCCGGTCTCTTCAAGTACAGGCTGTTCAACCTGAATATCAGGTGCGTGCTTTATCGGAATGTCTTCTTCTTCTTCGATGTCTTCTGGAAGTTTCGTTCCGTCATTCTCAGCTGTTAATTGTATGCTCTCATAGTCCGATAAGTATTTGGGAAGAGGTCCGAACTCTTCGATTATGGTGCCGTTGTTCTTCGCTAAAAGATACTGGCTCTCACGTTCAATCGGATCTTTGAGCTTTGCTTCAAGTTCTGTTACTTCGACTGTGATGAGACTGCCGGTTACGAGATTCTCTTCTGCGTTATCTCCCCATGCTGCCGTTACGCCGGTATCAGGTGAGAAATTGAAGTGCCCTGCAGAGAACATCAAGAATGAAGCTAATCCGAATGTCAGACATACGACTAAACCAAAACCCCAGCAGAAACCTATTGATGCTCCTGCATGATTACTCCGGCTTGAATTCCCCTTGCTTTTACGCACTGGATGAGAATTCATTTGCCTCTCACGACCTGATTTCAAAAAAAATTCCTCCCGACCTGCCGCCGCAAATTTAAAATATACAACCAGCTACGACATGTTAAATTTTATACTGCCTTTCAAAATTTTAAATCATTTTCTGAATATAAGTATTCTAGCATAAATCGTACTTGCATAAAATACTTAGTAGATGAATTAACATATAATAACTGCCGTATACCCCGCAAATTTTGCGCTATTATAACACAGCAAATTTAAAGCTATGACCGTGATTTACTCATTTCATTTTCAATTTCATCTTCAACCCATGAATGCCATATGCGTCTTAATCTGTCAGATAATCTTTTCGTGATTGAGCTTGATATTCCCGCACTGTTCACAGAGACCGAAAAATTTTTGTGAGTGATTAATGACGGGAAAAAGAAATCACATTCACTCTGAGAATCAGCAGCATTCACGCATATGTTTTTCGATTTTGCGATGTCATGAATGATTCTGTTCGTCTCTCTTGAATCTGTTGCCGCAATCACGAATATGAATCGCGAATCTATATCGTCAGGTTCAAATTCACGAATGATTCTCTCTGTGCATTCGGGGAAATCGTCAATGAATTTCGGACTCACTGCATGAACTCTTGCGCCGCATTTCAGTAACGTGTCTGCTCTTCTTGCTGCTACATGGCCTCCGCCTATAATAAGCACATGTTTATCATGAATATCAATCATCATTGGGAAATACGGAGGGCGTGATTCATTATGCAATTGTGTTAAAGCTCCTGTGAAAAAATTTTTTGTTATCATAATACGCATCAATAAATTTCAGAAGGAGTTTATCATCATGAAAAAAAGATTTAATTCTGCATTCGTGATTCTGATTTTGATTCTGTTTGTGCTTTCTGGAATCTCTGAGGCATTAATTCGGGACGGAAGTATACCGGGCAAATCAGGGTTATCATTCAGCAGCATAAGATACAGTTTCAGGACGCTTAACGTAACAATCAGGAACAGAACGAAATATAACGTAAATTTCGGGGGCTCAATGATATTTCTGGATAAGAACTATAAAGTCATAGCCAGAGCAGAATTGTTGAACGCAAAGATAAAAAGACACTCATCAAGAAAATATAATGCATTCTTCACGTATGGAAGCGGGCATGAGGCAGAAAGTGCGAAATATCTTGAATGGGAGTTCTGATTGAATGATTGAAGGAGGAATATATAATGCCGCAGGTATCATTAGAATTTACGCCTGAACTTAACGAGCGTATTAATTTCTGGAGCAGCAGAGATAAAGAGAAACCCGATGTATTTCTGAAGAGAATAATATCGGAACACATTGAAGACTTAGAAGACTATGAAGAAGCTTTGCGTATATCCTCAGAGATAAAAGCCGGACGTATGAAAGTATATTCATGGGAAGAAGTGAGAGAGCATCTTGGTCTGGAAGATTGAAATTTCAGAAGAAGCTGAAAGAGTGCTTGCGAAAATGGACAGGAATGAACAGCAAAGATTTGATAAATTCTTCATGCGTCTTGCTGAACGTGAAAATCCGCGCTCATTGGGAAAAGCATTAACCGGGCCTCTTGGTGTTTACTGGAGCTACAGAGTCGGGGATTACAGAGTTATATGTGATATTTATGATAACATTTTTACGGTTGAAGTCATACGCATCGGACACAGAAGCTATATATACAAAATATAGGAGAAATACAGAATGAAAAAATTTTTATGTGCATTGCTTCTTCTTGCGTGTCTGTCATCAGAAAGTGCAAACGCCGCAAACAGTTCAGACGCTTTCATGTCGCTGAAGTTCGGACTGAAATATGAACGTGTCCAGAAACGCATGGAAAAAAGCGGTGCAGTCTCAACGATACCGAGAAAAGAGACTCTCACGATGGAAGGAATGTTTGAAGGTTATCCGGCTATGTTCGTGTTCGGGTTCTACAAGAATAAAATTCTCAAGTCAAAAGCTGTATATCTTCTCAGTCTGGGAGATTCAAATAAAGATGCAAATTTTTATGCGGCATTGCAGAAAACATATAACGCATTCTACGGTTCAGGCCATGAGACCCCAACAGCAAGTACGCGCGACAAACGGAAATTAATTTTACGCAACGTCTGGACGCCTGACCGGTATACGACCATAACACTGACATATAACCCGGAGATGTCAAAGAAATTGCCGGGAAAATCAATAAGCAGCCGTTTCATTCAGTTAATACATTCATATAGTAAATGGGATTGAAAGAATATTCCCCCCGTGAAAAAATCATGAGGGGATTTTATTTTCATGATTCGATTACAGTTCCGTATGATGAGCAGTTCAGAACGAAAAAGTGAGAGGCCGCTCCTCCGTCAGTAAAAATTCTGCACATTGCCTCAGATAATTTACCAGCAGGGCCATGAACTATTGCAATCATCGTTGGGCCTGAACCAGAAATAGCATTAGCAACGCAGTCAGGATGATTTGAGATCTCACTGAAAAACTTTTCGCCCGTTGAACCAGGAAATAATTTCGCTCTGTGAGGCTGATGAAGTCTGTCCTCCATTCCGACACGAAGCAAATCCCAGCGTCCCATTGCCCACGCCGCACATAATATACTCGCATGACTCACGTTGAATACAGCATCACGGAACGGTACACTCTCAGGCAAAATCTTTCTTGCGTCCTCCGTGTGAACCTGAAAATC